>SKYC01000106.1 GCA_007128085.1 Saprospiraceae bacterium
AAGGAATTCTCATCGTACCCGATATGTACATCAACGCCGGGGGTGTTACAGTCTCCTATTTTGAATGGTTGAAAAACCTCTCCCACATGCGATTTGGAAGAATTGAAAAGAGATTTAATGAGAACACATACATGGCTTTGGTGGGAGTGATTGAAAAACTCACCGGGAAAACCATTGGAGAGAAAGAAAAGAGACTGGTAACCAGAGGTGCAGATGAAATCGACCTGGTTCGCAGTGGTTTGGAAGAAACCATGGTGGAGTCCTACAATCAAATAAGAATAATTGGGAAAAGACGTAAAAAAATAAATGACCTCAGAACGGCTGCTTTTGTGAGTGCTCTGAACAAGGTGGGAAGTGATTATCTAAATTTAGGTGTTTTTCCATAATTAATTCATTTATTTTAAAACAAAATAATATTCATTGGCGTTAATTACCGTAAGATATATAATTGCGTGACAGTCAATTATTGCATTTTTGTGACATTTTATAAATGAATTAATTGAAATTTTTTCTAAACAAATCAAAGTATGTATAAGTCAAAAAAGTTCAAAACACTAGGTCCTGTCGAAATTAAAATCGATAAAACGGACAGAAAGATCATGAAGATCTTACAGGAAAACAGTAAGGTGACAAACTTGGAGTTGTCCAAAATGATTGGACTTTCTCCTGCACCAACGCTGGAAAGAGTGAAAAAACTCGAAAGAGGTGATGTATTGTCCAGCTATCACGCTGTGGTCAATCCTCAAACCATCGGCCTGAATGTCAATACCTTTATTTTGGTAGACCTTGCATGGCAAAAGCCCAATGTCCTCGATAATTTTCTTAAGAAAATTAATAAGATTGATGAGGTCTTGGAATGCTACATCATTACCGGTGAAGCAGATCTGATTCTAAGGGTCATTTGTAAAGACATGGCAAGTTACGAGGAATTGATGTTTAAAAAACTCAGTCAGATTGAAGAAATCGAAAGACTGAAAACGATGATCGCATTGTCAAAAATCAAAGAGAGCAGAGTACTGCCTTTTGATTACAAATAATTACCGATTTTAATCAGGTAATCGCAATCCACTTTTAGGGCCGTTTTATGGTTAGGCTTTAAAAGTGGATTTTTTTTTACCTGTTTTACAGTAAATTTGACACACTTAAATATTTCGTTAACCAACACACCGAGATTTGGCTGATTGTTTACTGTGGAAATTACAATCGCGCAACCCCAGCGAAGTATCTTTCCTTTTCGGCTCCATGCACGTCAAGGACAAAAGAGCAATTGAATTGGCGAAACCAGCAATGGATCTATTATCAAAACTGGATGTCCTTTACCTGGAAGTCAATCCCCTCGAATTAGATCCTTCTGCAATGTCCAGTGCCTTCAAGTTGCCCGAGGGGTTGGTTCTCAGGGATCTCTACCCCGAAAAATCTTATGAGCGGCTAAAAGTTAGTCTGATTAAATACGCTGGAATTGATCCCGATATGTATACCGGTTTTTTGCCCCTTTATTTACTTAATCTGGCTTATGAATCAATGCTTTCCACGGATTACGGTTATCCGATGGATATCCTGTTTTTTAACCTGGCGAGAGAAAAGGGATTAACTATTCAGGGCCTTGAAACTTTTGAAGAACAACTCAGTAAGTTCAATGAAGTTCCGTTAAAAGTTCAGGCCAACGCCCTGATGGACCTGTCTAGAAGGTATACAAGTCACCGGCGCAAATTAAAAGAACTTTTTCATGAATACCTCGATCAAAACATCCACACATTGTACCGCAAAAATAAAAACCAGTTGGGTCCATTAAGAAAACCTTTTCTCTACGACCGGAATTTTCTCATGGCCGACAGAATATCGGATTCAATCGTGGGAAACAATTCTCTTTTTGTGGTTGGTGCAGCCCATCTGTCCGGCAAGTACGGACTGATTCGCTTGCTTAGATCTTCGGGGATAAAAATCACTCCAGTCTCTTAAATCTCGCACATGGCTTTAGGATTTGACTTTTTTATCTTTCAGACTATTTTATGATTTTTCATTAATCCATTTAATTCTTTTTTCGTTTGTACTGCAAGAATCGGTAGATGACCGTAAATTTTACTCCGGGATCCCATCACCTTGATTTTTTTATTGGTATCCTGTAAAAATTAATTCAGTGAAACAGAGGACGCTTTTTACAATTCTATTTGCTCTATTTTGTATCGGTATTTTTTCCGGCCTGAATGCACAGGAGAAAAAATTTACCGTTTCCGGTTATGTAATTGAAGAAAACACCGGGGAGAGTGCCATTGGGGCCAATGTGTTGGTTGCTGAAAGGCCGGGAGTTGGGTCCAGTACAAATTCCTACGGTTTCTTTTCCATAACCCTGCCCGAAGGTCAGTATGAATTGATTTTTTCCTATATCGGTTTTGAAGAAAAACGCTTATCTATTGATTTGAGCGAGGATAAATGGTTCGAGGTTGAGTTGGTTAGTGGTGTGTATGTCGAGGAGGTGGTTGTAAGTGCAGAGGAGGACGACCAAAATATATCGAGCCCGGCCATGGGTGTCATTAAACTCGACATGGATCAGATCAGTAAACTGCCCATTCTTTTTGGTGAGTTGGATATTTTAAAAACCATCCAATTGCTCCCGGGAGTTTTGTCTGCCGGGGAGGGTTTTTCCGGCTTTCACGTTAGGGGTGGGGGAGCAGATCAGAACTTGGTAATACTGGATGAGGCTACCGTATACAACAGTGGACACTTACTTGGATTTATTTCGATCTTTAATTCAGATGCCATTAAGAATACGACATTAATTAAAGGGGGAATGCCACCCCAATACGGTGGGAGAATTTCTTCGGTTCTGGATATACAAATGAGGGATGGAAATTACAAAAATTATCAGCTCGAAGGGGGAATCGGAATTATATCCAGTCGTTTGACAGCTCAGGGACCTATTGTTGAAGACAAAAGTTCTTTCCTTATTTCCGGAAGGCGAACGTATTTGTTTGACCTTGCTCAACCCTTCCTGGAAGGAGGTACTTTTGAAGGAACCAATTACTACTTTTACGATTTCAATGCCAAAGTGAATTACAAGATTTCCGACAAAGATCGATTGTTTTTGAGCTCCTACTTTGGCCGGGATGTCCTCAATTTTGCAACCCGTACCCGCGGTTTTAGTTTCAATATGCCCTACGGTAATTCAACGGCTACATTGAGGTGGAACCGAACCATAGGGAATAAAATGTTTAAAAACACCTCATTGATTTACAACGATTACTCCTTTGACTTTAGAGGTAGTCAGGAGGAGTTTAATTTTGGTCTCAGTAGTGGAATTCGCGATTATACCCTCAAAACAGACTTTGATTTTTTCCCCGGAAACAATCATCATATAAAATGGGGAGTGAGCTTGACGCACCATAAACTCTCTCCCAATCAGGCTTCCGGCTCCACAGGAGAAACAGTATTTGAACCCAATCAAAAACCGGAGTACGGACTGCAGGGAGGCATTTATATACAGGACGAATGGAAGATCAGTGAAAGAATCAATGTACTTGGGGGACTGAGATACTCTTTTTTTAATCACCTCGGTCCGTACCCGGCCACTGAAGATGAAACTTCCAAAGATAAAGGAGAATCGGTACATTGGTACGACGGGTTTGAACCCAGAGCGAGTATCAATTACAGGCTGGATAGACAATCCTCTGTAAAATTGGGTTATGCCCGGACCTATCAGTACCTGCATTTGGTGAGTAGCACTTCAACAACCCTGCC
>SKYC01000278.1 GCA_007128085.1 Saprospiraceae bacterium
AATTCAGAATAACGTCGAACTCTCCTACGTAATCTCCGGGCTCCTGATCAGCTCCTACTTCAATGGTAGCAGCTACTTTTAATTCAACTTTTGCGGGAGGAGTGAAAGTGTATTTGTCATCGGTAAAATTGGTTGTGAAATTTATTAAGGTCATGGTCTCTGCATTTCCATGTTGATTGGTTAGGACAACCTCATTGTCATCGGGCAGGGAAACAGCCACTGTAGCCCAAGGCATACCCTTTAAATCAAAAGTAGCCACAGAAGGATCGTTATCTCCAAAGGTGAAAGTCTCAGTTCCTCCGGTAGTGGTTATATTTCCATCGGTATCAATGGTGAGTGTACCTGCTGTAGCACCCGCTACAATGTCTCCAAAGTGAAGATCAGCTGATTTGGTAATCTCAAGGGGTGAACCAATAGTTGCTCCGACCTGTACTTCTTCCTGAGTTTGTGCAAAAAGTGGAGAATGAATCAGACCTATCGTCAATAGAGAGAAAGTGAATACAATTAAATTTTTCATGAGTTTATGGTTTTTATTGTTTGTTTACTCTCACTAATGCAACTGGTGTACCAAAACGCCCCTTGTTAAACATTACATTGAAAGTGAGTGGAATATGAAAACAAAAAGTGTATATGTGTTTTAAAAATGTCCCAAAATGGGAAAGTCATTTCCTCTTTGGGACAAGGAAAGGGGTTTATTCGGAAGGGAGGAGGACGAGATCCAGACCGGAAAGAAATTCGCCTTCAGCGGTCGGCTGGATGGTAAATTCCAATTCGCGATGAACGGGGGTGTAATTCATAGATTTTAATTGGGATTCATCCAAAGTCAGACTGTATTTTCCGGGAGCCAGGCCCAAATAGGAAAAATAACCGCCAGGATCGGAATTTGTCCGGTGAATCACCCGCCCAGTTTCATCCACAATATTTACAGCGACGTTATTCAATGGAAAAAGTGGGTCACCCCCCGTGTCAAGGAGTATCCTTCCTTCAATTTCGGCCATGGGTTTTACCGGGATAACCAGTTTTTTTACCTGGTTGGGATCCGGGTAAACGCCCAGGGTGGTATGATCGAGTTGCCAATATATACTTTCCAAACTGTTTGGGTCGATTTTAAGAATGTGTTGGGTGTAAGGCTCCAATGAGATAAACCGATTTATGGTATCGTTTTCCACCAGGACCTGTTGACCTCTATTGAGGTTGACGGAAACGTTGGGAATCAGGGGCTCTCCTTCATCTCTGATTCCGTTGTGATTGATATCGAGAAAGAACATAACATCCAAAACTCCTCTACCCAGATTGGTTCTGCTGAATGAAGAGAAAGGAACAGCGGTGTTGCTAATGAGGTGACTTCCAAAAAAACTCTGGCTGCTGTTCCAGTTGTTTCCGTCCGTAGAGAAGCTGACAGAACCTCTCGCTTTATTTAGGTCAATGAAACCGGTAAGTGAAAAACTCGGACGGTTTTCTCTGAACGAGTGATTGAAATTGAAACTACCAATGAATTGATGGCCGAATCTTTTTTGAACCTGTAGCCTGACCGTATTCATTTGGCGACTTTTCACATCGGCAAGGGAGTAAGCGTAAACAGTCCATTGATTGGGCAGATGCAGTGAGCTGTTGATCCCTGCAAATACATTTTTTTGGGATGTGTGATAAAAATTGGTCAAAAGTCCGAGATGCAGTCGGCCGAAGTTAAAGGACAAATTGGATTCAAAAAATTGAAAATCTCTGAAGCTTGTAGAGTTTCTTCGATACGAGGCCCGCAACATTCCGCGTCTCTTAAAAAGCGAGAATGGATAGAGGACTCTGAGTGTGGTTTCAGTATTGTTGGGAGTCAGTTTGGCATCCTGATCGGTTTGGTATTTTAGAAACTGACCCTCCAGGGTAAACCCAAAGTTGGTTCTGTGCATGATATTGGCTTCGTACAGTGCGTTGGCAACCCAATTGAAATTGACCATTGTATTGTCAAAAAACAACATGGATGCACCGATGAAGGGCATATGGCGGGATTGGATATTTTCCTCATAGCTCTCATATCCCACTGTAATGGTAGACCTCTTGTTCAGGCCGTAGGAAACTCTTCCATGGACGAACTTATATCCGAGTGTATCAAAGGAAACTCCTGAATGCAGTTGGTATTCCAACTCGTTTTGGGGTACAAATTCAAAGGGAATATTTATGAATTCTTCCTCGATTTCTTCTTCCCCATAGGGCCCGTAATACCTCAGTGTGATGTTTGAACTGCCGTACACCAATGGAACTTCAAAGGAGAATTCTCCGCTCGCATCGGCTGTGGTAAATCCGACCAGGACATTGTTGACGTACAGTTCTATTTCCCAGCCGGGACGGGTCTGTTTCTGTATAGTGTAAGTGCCGAATGATTGTCGGAAGGTGGATGGCGTGTTGGTCAAACTCACTCCAAACAATCGGGAATTGGTTCGCGAAAATAAGGGTGCGTATATATTTCCTGCACTGATCTGTCTGACAACACTCAAGTCGTTGTTTACGTACCTCCAGTTGGCGTACTGATTTTGCCAGTGGGTTTCAAATCTATTGCCAAGAACTGTTTGCAGATTGACCTCGCCGCCAAACAATTCTCCACCCAAGGCATTTCGTATCAGGTAGTTTGGGGATCGGTCAATTCCTTGTTGTAAATGCAAATTCCAATCAAATACCAAACCATTGACAATGCTGTAGTCCCTTTTGTAAATGGTGTCAACGGTTATTTCTCCCCTGATTGCGCCAATGTTCTGGCGCATTCTTTCCAGGCGAAGTAGTTTTAATACGGGCAACTCGAAATCATCGGATCGAAAATGGGCGGTCAATGACCTGAAATCAAAGCGAATGTCGAAACGGAACAAGGATTCGTAGAGCGAGGTTGACAAAAACAGGTCTCCTGAAGAGTGGATCCATTCATCCGGCTCAACATGTATTATTTTGTCCCTGAATTCCAAATGGCCATTTTTGGTGTCGAGGAAAAAAGAATTTTCTTCACTTTCGACATATCCGCTGATGGTGTCTAAAGTGGGCGAATGGGTGATGTATATTTTTAAATTTTGAAAAAGAGAAAGAACAGGGAGGTAAAGTTCGTCTCTGAAGTAAATGGCTTCTAGGTTGTAATTGCCCAGGTTTTCAACTCTGAGGACGATGGGAAAGTCTTCGTACTCCTCATCCTCAAAAAAGTCTTGGGTGGTTTGTGCCGTTAGATTCAAAGTGGGAATCAACTGGAGACCAAGGGCGAAAAACAGGATTATTGCGAGAAGGGTTGTTTTCATCTGCTTTGATTTTTTTTGAACCAATGGTTGCAGATGAGAAAATGAAAAGTAAAATCTTTGAGTTGGTGTATCGGAATCAAGAATTGAATTATGCAGTGATGTATTTTTCTTTTATTGCTCACCAAAGAGGAACAGAAAGCACAGAGCGTTGTGTTGAGCTGGTCTAATGAAGGGCGTGGCGAGTTGGGGGGTGGGTTAATCTCATTGGGAAGGATAGAGTTTACCACGCCTTGGCGTGGCAGAGGTGGTTCGCAGAGGGATATGTTGAGGTTGTCTAATAAAGGGCGCGACGAGTTGGGGGGTAGGTTAATCTCATTGGCATGGATAGAGGTTATCACGCCTTGGTGTGGCAAAGGGAGTTCGCAGAGCGATGCATTGAGCCTGGTGAAAAGAGAGAGCGGAGGTGAAAAATTGAGGGTGTTTTTCAATGGGGAGGTTAAATGGGAAGTG
>SKYC01000261.1 GCA_007128085.1 Saprospiraceae bacterium
GATGGAACTTCCAGATGATGGTATCTGATGGGTATATTGTGGTGGCACCCAACCGACGAGGACTGCCCTCTTTCGGACTGGAGTGGAACGAGGACATCAGCGGCGATTGGGGAGGCCAGGCTATGCAGGATTATCTCAGTGCCATTGATCACGCGACGGAGAAGGATTATGTTGATGAAGACCGCCTTGGCGCTGTAGGTGCCAGTTTCGGGGGATATTCGGTCTTTTGGCTGGCGGGCAATCACGAGGGGCGATTCAAGAGCTTTATCTCCCACTGTGGTTTGTTTAATCTGGAGAGCTGGTATGCGTCCACCGAGGAGCAGTTTTTTGCCAATTGGGATATAGGCGGTGCTTTTTGGGAAGATCCCGTCCCCGAGAGCTACAAGAAACACTCTCCCCATCTGTATGCGGGCAACTGGGATACGCCCATTTTGGTTATTCACGGACAAAAGGATTTCCGCGTACCTGTCAATGAGGGAATACAGGCTTTTCACACTGCTCAATTACAGGGAATAAAAAGTCGCTTTTTGTACTTCCCTACAGAGGGCCACTGGGTACTCCAACCCCAGAATTCTGTTTTGTGGCACCGGGAATTTATCCGGTGGCTGGACGAGACCCTGAAGTGATCGACTGCGGATAAATCGAAATACTTTTCATATCATTGGGACCTTATTTCTAATCGCTATGACTGAAAGAATAAGAAATCAGGTCGTCCACTGGCTTGAATGTTTGGAAATCGAGCGCATCCATCAACAAGATGAATTCAGCGTGTTGTTGAATGAGCAACCCGTAACTAAAAGAGTGGATGAGGGCTTTTGCTGGTATCCCATTCACGTACCTTCTACCGGTTATGCCATAGGAGAACAACCCTATGTCGTAGTGGAATTCCGTCGCGGAGAAAAAAACGAAGACCACTTTCAATCGGGACAGCCCGTCAGATTGTTCAGACTGGACCGGGATGAGGTGATCAATGAGTGCAAGGGCATCATCCACTGGAAAAACAAGGGGCAAATGAAGATCATTCTTCACCTCAAAGATATCCCGGATTGGGTTTTCGAAAGCCACATCGGAGTGGATTTGCTCTACGATGAGCGCACCTTCAATCAGATGGAAAAAGCCATGAAAGCCCTGTTGAAATCTAAGAGCAACAGTTCCACCTACAGATTGGCGGATATTTTTTACGGGGAAAAATTGCCGGCAGAACCCAGAGCTACAAAAGAAGAAAGGTCTCTCTCCGGCCTCAACGACTCTCAAAAACAAGCCGTAAACCACGCTCTGCAAAGCGAAGATGTCTCCGTCATCCACGGACCCCCGGGTACCGGTAAAACAACTACCCTCAAGTACTTGATAAAAGAACTGGTGAGCCGGGGAGATCAAATACTGGTCACCGCTCCCTCCAATGCCGCAGTAGATTGGATAACCGCCCTTTTGCACCGGGAAGAAGTTAATGTGGTGAGAATCGGCCATCTCTCGAGAATCGATAACGAAGTGGTGGATTGCAGCCTGGAGTCCAAAGTATTTTCCCGCGATGAGGCCAAGCAGATAAAAAAAGTCAGGTTGCAGGCGGAGGAATACCGGCGTCAGGCGGGAAAATACAAGAGGAATTTCGGCCCGGAAGAGAGAAATACACGTCGGGAACTATACCGGGAAGCGAGGGAATTGAGCGATTGGGCCCGGGAAATAGAGGACCGCATTATTGAACAGGTGATTGACGGGGCAGAAGTGGTCAGTTGCACCCTGAGTGGAGCCGACGGGCGTTACCTGAGAGGCCGGAAGTTTAAAGTGTGTATAATAGACGAGGCCTCCCAGGCTTTGCAGGGCGCCTGCTGGTTGGCCATGATCAAAGCAGATCGGGTGGTGCTCGCCGGGGATCCCTACCAACTTCCACCGACGGTAAAGTCCCACGAGGCCGATAAAAAAGGGTTGAGCAGCACCCTGCTCGATATTGCAGTGGAGAAGTTTCCAAAATTGTCGCTCCTCAATATACAATACCGGATGAATAGCCGGATCATGGAATTTTCCAACCGTTGGTTTTACGGGGGTGCCCTGAAGGCGCACGAAGAAGTGGCAGACCACATGTTGGAATCAGCGGGTGACGCCCGGTCGGTCATTGAGTTTATCGATACAGCGGGTTGCGGTTTTGAAGAAAAACAGCCTCCGGAAAGCAGGAGCTATTTCAATAAAGACGAATATCTCATTATTCGGGAGCACCTGGATCCTTTGTTGCACCAGTCTTTTTTGGAGTCTCCCACGGTGGGGATTTTATCGCCCTATTCTGCGCAGGTCAGGTTTATGAGGGAATCTATGGAGGAGGAGCAAGACCTACCCTTTCCCGTTTCGATTAAAACCATTGACAGTTTTCAGGGGCAGGAAAAGGACATCATTTACATCTCTTTGGTAAGGTCAAATGACCGGGGTGAAATCGGATTTTTAAAGGATTATCGCCGAATGAATGTGGCCATGACACGCGCGCGAAAAAAACTCGTATTAATTGGAGATTCTGCGACCATAGCTCGCGATCGGTTTTACAGCCGGTTGCTCGATTATATCGAGGAGAGAGGCTGGTACAGGACGGCCTGGGAATTTATGCGATAAAGGAATTCTGTTGCTTACTGAGAGGCATTTCCGTTCAGAGGAAAGATCAGGAAGTCGGCCAATTGGTGTTTCTCTTCTTTGTCGGGATGATGACTCATCAAACTGACCAGGATGGATTTTTGTTCGCCGGAGTCAGTGGATTGTAGCAATTCTGTTCGAACAGCAATGGATTTGTAATTTTGGGTGTAGGAATTTTCAATCGATTGGGTATCCATAAATTCCTCGAGTCTAAGGAGGGCCTGATCCTCTATAGAACTGAGAACGATCTGCTGGTTGGGGCCCAGTTTTTTGAGTTCCATGGGCAATTCCATGTTTTGAATGGATCCTGATTCTTTTAGGTCTTTACACTCTGTTCCGTTGATGAATTGGAATTCGTGAAGTCTCGAGGAGGTGGTGGTTTTCTGATCGGAGTAGTGTTCCCAGATACTCAGATAGATGATATAGCAATTGCAGGTTCCCACTTGCCAGATTTTATTAATTTCGGCGAGATAAGAATTTTGAACCTGAGCGGCAGAGGTGTGAGCCAGTGAAAAAGTGACCACTGCAAATACCAGAATCCGAATTATACGGGGCATAAAAAATAGTTTAATTCTTAAACCGCTTTGCGGGGGGTTTAGTATTTGTTCGACCGTTTTAAATTTATCTGATTTCCTCAAAAAAGCAGAAGCAGAAAAAAACAATCATTTCCGGTAAGCCCCATCGGCCTGATTTTTACTTTTAACTCACCACTGCGCGGAGTGGTCACTGAGTTTTTATAATAATTTATCCTCTCTATGCTCTCCGTTCCTCTGCCGTGAGTAAAAAAATAAGGATCAAGTTTGTACAAAGCTTTAAAAATCAATGGTATCCATTGAGAACTCTTTTTATCCCATCTTTTAAGAGAAGGGTATTGAAATTTATAAGTAGGCCCAATTTTTTGTCTTTGAGTTTGAGGTAGGTAAGGACTTGTGCTACATGGATATTTGCCAGGGCCTCTGCGGATTTGATCTCTACTATTACTTTGTCTTCTGCCAGTAGATCCAGTCGGTATCCAGCATCAAGTTTTTCTCCTCTGTAGACGATGGGAAGAGGGACTTCTTTGCTAACGGGCACTCCTTACCCGAATTATTCATGAAGGC
>SKYC01000306.1 GCA_007128085.1 Saprospiraceae bacterium
AACCGATTGCGTGGTCGATGCATTTATGGAGGTGGTAGTAGATACAACTAAAATTGAATTTTCTGTCTGGGGTGAGCGCCTGATCAATTGCGCTGTCCCGCAGTCAGAGTTGGAGGTAGTCCCCAACGATCCAGCGGCAATGATGGAAGTGACCTGGCGGGACGACGAAGGTATGGCCATTAAGGAAGGCTCCCCGACCTTAATTGTGGAAGCAGGCGGTATATATTTTGTGGAAGTATTAAACACGGGCAATCACTGCACTCAATATGATTCCATTTGGATAGAATCGGATTTTGTAGCGCCGGAATTTCAGTTGAATTCAGTAGATACTCTCAACTGTATGGATTCATTGGCCACTATTCATGCATGGCCGGAAGCCGAATTCAGGGACGTCCTATTTGAGTGGGTTGGACCTGATGGTCAATGGTTGGATGATGAGGGTGACCCTTTTCAAATAACAGTGGGAGAGCCGGGGGTTTATACTCTGGAGGTGACCGATCTGGAAAGTCACTGCAGGAGTACGGACAGTTTTTTGATTGAGGGGTTTTTCAATTCGGCGGACTTTGAAATAGTGATGGAGGACTCAGTCATCAATTGCTTAAGAGAGAAGATCGAAGTGGAATTGAATTTTGAAGGGGATAGGGAGAATCTCCGGATCAGCTGGGAGCTCCAGAGTGGAGAGATTTTGGACTCTCTGGACAATATGGACCAAGCGGTCTTTTATAGAGGGAATTCATTTTTGATAAGAGCAATAGATGAACTGTCTCTCTGTGAGTTTGAACGTGAATTTACCATTGAGGAAAACTTCAATTACCCCAATTTCATCGCAAAAAGTGATGGAGTTTTAAGTTGCAGCCGGGATTCTGTTTCTATTAGAATGGAGTTTGAGGATTTTCATGAAAATATTGATATCAGATGGTCAGATGAGAACGGCGAAAGGGTGGATCTTAGCGGTCAAAAAGAGATTCGCGCAGGCAGTTCGGGTTTTTATCTGGCAGAGGCGGTGGATACCATCAGTGGATGCCGCATCGAGGAATGGATAGAGGTCATTCATATGGGCGAGCCGATTCATCAGGTCGGGTTAAGGGTAGAGCCTGTCGATTGCGACGGTGAAAATGGGGCGGTAATTATTGAGGGAATTGAAGGTGGATTACCTCCATTTTTAATCGGTTTAAACGAATTGGAAATAGAGGGGGACCAGGTGGAGTTTTATCCACTGTTGGCCGGAGTATATGAAATTGAAATAGTTGACTCATTGGGTTGCAAGTGGGAAAAAACGGTTGAACTTGAAAAACCCCTTCCGCTCGAGTTGGATTTGCCTGAACAGTATTTTGTGGTCGAGGGCGAACAAGTAGAGTTAAGACCTCAAATCAACAAGGATGAATCCGACCTGGTGGAAATTTACTGGGATCCTGCCAGCCACCTGAGTTGCTACAGTTGTCTTTTTCCCATCGCCTTCCCTCCTCATACGATGAGCTATCATTTGTGGATATCCGATATCGATGGATGTGTTGCCGAGGCCACTACTGAAATAGTGGTGGAAATCAGAAAAGATATTTTCATCCCCAATGCATTTTCTCCGCACAACAGAGATGGCATCAACGATTACTTTTTTCCCTTTACGAAATCCGATCGCGTCGAATCCATTGTCCGTTTAAGCATTTTTAACCGATGGGGAGAAAAAGTTTTTTCAGCTGGCGATTTAGATCCCGAACACCCAGAACAGGGATGGGATGGACTCTTTGACGGCCGGCCATCTCCCCCGGGAGTTTACATTTACCAGATAGAGGTAGAATGGAAAGACGGTGAGCGGATTTTTTACTCTGGAGAATTTACACTGATCAATTGATATTGCTTACACGTGAATCGATTTCACTCCATCCTAGCCCGGGTTCTTCAGTCTGGGCTTCATAAGCGCAAGGTTTTTTTTATTATATTTGCAATTGAGAAGCACTTTTTTTTTCATTTAAAATATCAATTATGAACTTACACAGAATTTTTTTTCTTGCCATCCTGGCACTTCTAATCACAGCGTGTGATAGCGACGATGACATGGGCGGCGACGATCCCTCACTCGAACCCATAGTTTTGTCTGGTTCGCAATCCAGTCCGTTGACTTTAGAAAATATTTTTTCCAATCCCGCTACTCCCGATTATATTGTAAATGGAACCTGGACCTTGAATGCCACTGTAGAGGTAGAACCGGGCGTTCGGTTTATGATGACACCCGGATCCAGGATAGATATCGGATCTTCGGGCTCCCTATCGGCGGTTGGAACAGAAGACAACCCCATCTATTTTGAAGGAGAAGCGGAGGCCAGAGGCTACTGGGATTACATTAGATTTCAGTCCAACAATCCCAACAACCGTTTGGATTACTGTATCATCAGCCACGGTGGCGGATCTTCACTGAGTAACAGACAGGCAGCAGTGACCCTGATTAGCAATGCTCAGTTGTCGATGAACAACACCACCATCAGAGAGTCACTGAGAAATGGTATAATTGTAACCAATACGGATAACAGATTGCCCGAATTTCAGAACAATACCATTACAGATTGTGAAGAGTTTCCGATTGGAATCAGACCTCACCAACTCTCTGACATTGATGAGACCACATCCTTTACATCAGGAAATGGATTTAATAAGATTGGTGTAGATGGTGCCTCTTTGAGTACCTCACGGACGATCAACAAAGTGGCGGGCCCTTATTTGTTCCTGGGGACTATTTCTTTTGAGTCGGCTGCCGAAATTCAGCCGGGCACTTATATTCAGATGGGACCCGGTGCTAGAATGGAGGTGAGAAGCTCAGGAAGCTTGTCCATAATTGGAACTCCGGACGATCGCATTACGATAACTGGAGAACAGGAGGCCAAAGGTTTTTGGGATTATATTTATTTCAACGACACGAATTCTCCCAATAATCGCATTGAATACGCTGATATTTCCTATGGGGGTGGTTCAAGTCTCAGCAACCGGGATGCTATTATTTCCAGCAGGGGCAGCTCGTCTTTTGCGATTGGAAACACCTCTATTACGAACAGTTTGCGCTATGGAATCACACTGGGCAATAGTTCTACTTGGGAAAATCTTGGGCAAGTCGTTTTTGAAGGAAATGAAGAAGGCGATATTAATGATTAATCGCGGAGTATCATGACAAAATTAAATTAAAAACTAAAGAGGGGACTCGTTGAAGAGTCCCTTTTTTAAATGGGATTATTTGTTTGATTAAGTCAAATTGCTTTACCTTTAATATCGATTAATAACTCTGTTAATTTTTCCTATGGAATGGCTTAGCACACTTGAAGAAAACCCCTTTTTTGAGTTTGCTATCATTCTGGCACTGGCAGCTGTTTTGGGAGGGGTTGGTCAATTGCTGAAGCAGCCTTTGATTGTGATGTTTATCGCACTCGGGATTATCGTGGGTCCGGGGGTGTTGGATGTGGTGCAATCAGAGGAAAATATTCACTTACTCGCGGAGATTGGGATTGCCATTCTCTTGTTTATTGTGGGTTTGAAATTGGATTTGCGGCTGATACAATCCACCGGGAAAATTGCCCTTTTTACCGGGATGGGTCAGGTGATTTTCACTTCGGTAATTGGGTATTTTATAGGTATTGGCCTTGGATTTTCAGCACTTCACAGCTTTTACATTGCAGTGGCCCTAACCTTTTCCAGTACCATTATCATTGTAAAGCTCCTTTCAGATAAAA
>SKYC01000293.1 GCA_007128085.1 Saprospiraceae bacterium
TCAAAATATTGGGCACGGCAAGCACCAACATTTCTTTGTTAATTCTCTTCAGTCTTGCAGAGATCCATTTCATCGATCCGAAATTACTGTTCTATGGTCCAACCCAATGCCCGGCAATAAGTATCGCGTTCACAGGATTCTATAATACTTCCTGCTGTGGTAGGTTCATTTTCGGTGCAAACATAGTAAATAGTTGCCAACCACACGGGCGGAAGTAAAAGTACTCCGGGGAAAGGACTGAACAACTTGTCCGGGCCTGTAAATAAATCACCTTCGGATAGCGTTATTGTTGAAAATTTGAGAAAAAACTTACCTTTGTCCTTTTGCAATTTTAAAATAAAATCTCGGACATGCCCCCCGGGTTCCCCCCTCGCGCTTTTTTAAACGGCATAGAAAAACGGCCTGCGAGCGAGCAATCCCCCAACGAATTGGAGGGTGAATGGCCGGGGGATATTCAAGAGAGTGAGAGAACGAGCCCGAAAGGGTGGGTGAGCCAATTTGAGCTTCTGCAGCCATAGCTACAGTAAAATTTTTAACAGATGAGAAAGTTTTTTTATTTCCTGATCAGCAAATACTTTTGGAAGCACATCTTACTCATGCTGGTTGCATTCGTCGTGTTGGTGTTTGTGTTGAACTGGGCACTAAAAACCTATACCAAACACGGACAAAAAATTCCGCTCCCCGACTACGTTGGTGAAACCCTTGAATCTGCAATGGAAGATGCAGAGAGAAGGTCCTTTCAAATCATCCCTTCCGATTCCGTTTTTATAGTGGGTCGCAGAGGGGGAGTCATACTGGATCAAGTTCCCGATGCTCAACAATTGGTGAAGGAAGACCGAAAAATTTATGTTACCATTACCAAGTTTTTGCCCGACCTGGTGCGTCTGGAGGATATGCCACCCTTTTACGGAAGAAATTACGAGCGAACCGCCAGGGTACTGGAAATGGCCCACAGCATCGATTCTGAAATCGTGGGCAGGGTGTACGACCCCGGGCCGGAAGGCTATATTATGGGCGTGGTTTTCGAGGGCGATACCGTAGTCGACCGAACAGAAATGGCAGAAAATGTAGAAGTTCCGGTAGGATCCAAACTCGGATTTATCGTATCTGAGCGCAGGGGGGGTATGGTAGAGATTCCCAATCTGGTTTGTCGAACCTTCGATGAAGCTGAGTTTATCATCAGTTCGTACAAGCTGAGAATGGGCAACACCCGAACAGAAGGCGAGATTTCCAATATGGAACGGGCTTTTGTCATCCAGCAAGACCCCGTTTTTTATCCCTCTGAGAGGATTGAAATGGGATCGCCCATTCACCTTACACTTTCAGCTACCAAGCCGGAGCATTGCGACGAATTAGAGGACAATTAATGTTAACAACTAAATTTATCCGGTTTAAAAGTCGTTGGTGTATTTATTTGATATCTCGAATGTTTTTTAAAAAAGAAAAGTGACAGCATCCACAAACCATTTTATTGGCAAAACAGCCTTTTATATTTTTTCCGGCATCGCTTTGCTACTTCAATTCAGCGCTTCAGGACAAATTGGATTCAGCCCCATTACACACAACAGTCTCAAAGAGTCTGCCAGTATTGAAGCCGGGCAAAACCTCTCACACCTATTAAACTCCCATCAACGGTCCAATGCAGATCCAACTATCATAGAACTATCCGTGCCCTCGGGAGGACAACTCAACTACTGTATTGACATTCCCTTCCTGGGTGAAGAGTTTGCATCTATGACAGATACAGAGTGTACTGCTACAGCCTTCACTTCCCTTGTCATAGAGGAGAATTGCATTACAATTATAGCGGGCAATATCGGAAATGACATTCAAACGGATACTATTTGCCTGCAGATGGAAGGCACAGAGGGGAGCCTGTTCGATTACATTCTCATTCTCGATATCAGGCCGGTCAGGAGTCTTCCCTTTGTCGACGATTTTTCCTATTCCGGCCCATTTCCACATCCGGAATACTGGACAGATAAAAATGTCTTTGTCAATTATACTTTTGGAAAGAACCCCGTATCTATAGGTGTGGCTACTTTTGACGGCCTGGATAAAAACGGTGCCCCCTACGGTGGAGGAATGGGGCTCTCCGATGTATTGACTTCCACTTTTATTGATCTCACGGAGGGCATAGCCAATCAATGTTTCCTGACTTTTTACCTTCAGAAGGGCGGCAATTCCTACGTGCCTTCTTCCGGGGAAGACATTCTACTGGAATTTAAAGCAAGCGACGGTGAGTGGGTGGAAATCAACCGGTACGAGGCATCTGATTTTCCAGATAGTGATAGTTTTTACTTTCAGCAGATTTCTGTAAACCCGGTGTATTTCTACGAAAATTTTCAGTTTCGCTTTTCGAATTTTAATGAAGGTACAGGTATCCAGGCGAGTTGGAACCTCGATTACGTAAAACTGGCCAATGAATTTCAATCCAATCTGCAGTTTGAAAACGATATAGCCTTTACCCAACTGCCTTCTTCTGTGCTGGAGCAGTACACCGCCATGCCGCTGGGGCATTTTGTTGATTTTGAAGCTCAGGAGCTCGCATCCGACCTGGATATTCACCTGTTCAACCACTTCAGTGGCCGGAGACAGGCGGATCCCAGTCAGTTGCAGATTAAAGAAAAAATGACGGGGCAAATATTGCTCACGGAAACTCTGCTCGAAGTCCCGCCCGTTACAGAAGAAAATCAACGAGATCTCGATCCGGGGCGACACCATTTTAACAACGATATACAAAATCCCGCAGACCTCCTCACTGCCATGGTTAATCTGGCTCAATCGGCTGAAGACCAATTGATCATAGAGACTCAGTACACTTTTCAGCAAAATGAAGAGCAAATTCCCGAGCTGATGCGCAACAATCAGGTGAGCCGTGAAACCCGGCTTTCCGACTATTATGCATACGACGACAATACCGCAGAATTGGGCATGCAGATAACGGCGGGAATAGGACCGCTACCCTCTATGGCAGTGCGCTACCGCAGCAATGTTTCGGATACACTCCGGGGTATTTCAATCAACCATCCGAGAGTAGAATCGGGAGAAACCAATAAGCGATTCAGACTCAAAGTTTGGGGAGCCTCCCTCGAAGACGAACCTATCTACCGTTCGGAAAACATCAATCCCATCTACGTGGATACCCACCACGACAGTCTCCAGGGGTTTACCACTTACAGCTTAAAATCTGAACTCACCGGACGAGACACGGCTATTTTCATACCCGCGGGTGATTTTCACATCGGCTGGACACAGGTAAGCCGGGGCAGCTCGGGAGTTTTTGTAGGTTTCGATTTAAACAATCCCGAAAAAACGAAGCACGCCTACTGGAACAACGGTGCTTTCTGGCACCCCATGGAGGAGGTGGTGGCCAATTGGAGAGGTGCACTGATGATCAGACCCATATTCAGTCTTGAACAACCGATCACAACATCTGTTGTAAACCGTGAAGCTACTCCTGAACCACTTACACTTTTCCCCAATCCGGCCTCCAATTACCTCCGGATTCTCAACCACCGGACGATCGCTTACGAAAGCCATTATCAAATTTTATCGATCAACGGGGCAGTGCTACAACAATCAAGGATCATCGATAAAGAAATAGACATTTCCTTTTTGTCCTCGTGAACATACATACTTCTCATCAGGGACAAGGAAGGCAAAAGCCATTACGGAAAATTTATTAAACAATGACCTCATGGAAGAA
>SKYC01000303.1 GCA_007128085.1 Saprospiraceae bacterium
AACCTGCCCTCCGTTAGGAAAACGGTATTTTTCCCTTGGGAATTATGGGCGCGTACTTTTAAAAATCCCATCCGTTTTATGAGCGATAAGAAAAAGAATAAGTCCGAATCAACAGACGACAGAGTTTTGGCCTATACCACCCATCCATCCGGTTTCAACCCTTTCGAAGAATTGGCAGATTCCTCTGACAAAAAAAAGAAAACCTACGACGACCCGGTGAGGGTATTGATCGAGAAGAAGGGACGGGGGGGCAAAACGGTTTCCATCGTCCAGGGGCTACAAGTCAACCCGGATCACCTGGAAAAAATCTCCAAAGAGTTGAAGTCACAATGCGGAACAGGAGGCAGTGCGAAAAAAGGAGAGATCATCATTCAGGGTGACCACAGGGATAAAATAATAAAAATCCTAAAATCAAAGGGATACAACAATGTCAAAAAAAGCGGGGGTTGATTCCGTGGCCCCTCTTCAATTGTAGCAATCAACCATTATATCCAGCTCTTTTTGCTTCTTTCGACGCGGTAAATCACAAAATCCCGGATCTTCCAACTGGATTCAAGCGAAATATAGGGAACCGTTAAACTTCCCGCGGCTGTGTGAATATGTATATTTACCAAATCCCTGTGCTGCATATACGGCGTTTGGTGGAGACTGATGCTCTGTACTTTATAAAGATGGATGAGTTTCCATGTATCCTCGATTACTCCGTGTTTAATGTACAGGACATTTTCATTCAGCCGGAGCTCAAACTTGTTGCGATACACCACAATAACGACAAGGATGGGGAGCAACAACAAGAAAACCCAATAAAGAAAGAAATTAAAAATCAGGAATATAGCGACAAATACAATCGACAGCGGAAGAATACCAAAAAATATAAGGTACCGTAGGATCATTCGCTTATCCGGTTTAAAAAGAAGATTGGAGTCCAAAATAGCGGCCGGGAAAAACTGCTCCCGCAACGCATTGAGCTGATCCACATTACAGCCGGGAACTACAATGGATTGGCTGCCCAGATCATCATCGCTGGAGGCCTGGGACATGGTCGCTGAAAACAACCCCACCAGTCGCCGAAGCGGATTGGTATTCCATGAAAAGATTTGAAGTTTATTGTTTCTCGCAGAGTACTCTCTCTTGTTGAACAAACCGGAGGACACTTTCAGGCCACCGCTGATTTCGTTCACTTTTAGATTATAGTAGCGTATGAGAGAATTAGCAACTGAGAGAATCACGGCCAGGACGAGCAGGGTAACAATACCCAGAATAATAACCGATGGAACAATTGAATCAAACAAGCCACTCAGCATTCCCAGATAGGGCACATCATCGATGTCGTCCAGGATCCACCAATATTGGGACAAATAAGCAAATCCAACGGCAATCATAACCGAAGCTGATTTTAGGTGGTTGTTGGTTATTCCAATTTTAATCAAATCCTTCAAGCTCAAAGTAAACAGGGGCGTGCGAGATTCTCCGCCGCCAGAATCAAGGTCGGCCACCCATTCGGTTGTCTCAGTTTTTACATCGGCCACCTTTTCTTTGCGCTTTTCCAGAAGGTAATTCCTGAGGGCATTGGCATCGTCCTTTTTAAGTGCATAAATTTCGGATTCACTGGATTTGGAACCGGCCGTTTCCACTACAATTTTGACAACATTGAGCATTCGGTGAACGAGAGATGCTTCAAAGTTCACCACCTGTACCCGGTCAAAAGGCACACTGGTATGGGTCCTGTTGAGCAAGCCCCTGGTAATCACCAGCGCATCTTTTTTTATGTGAAAGTGAAACATAAAATAATGCAGGGTCGAAAGTACAATAGAAATAAAACCAGTAGCCAAAGCAAACACCAAAAAAACCAGCTCAATGGTTCCTCTCCCCACCAATAAAAATACAATGAGGATGGGAAAGAATTGAACAAACAGACCTTTTACAAAGTCGATAATGCGTATAAAAATCGCGGAAATATCCTGGCGTGTAGGTTCGGGAAAAGGATTTTCTCTATTCTTCTTCATCCTCCTCGGTTTTTCTGAGAATGAATTGTTTCAAACTTTCGGCTCTCACTTGATTGAGTCCGGGAATACTCAGGTCAGAGGCCATCCCTCCGGCTGTGTATACTCGAACTCTGGCTAAATCAAAGAGTTCCTCCAGTGGGCCTTTTTTAAGTTCACAGTGCTGTACTCTGTTAAAGGGGATGGTCGTCACCGACTTAAAAATCAAACCCGTTTTATAGGAAATGTCTCTTTCCCTGAGTGCGTAGCCTTTTTTGTAAAAACCAAAATAGGAAAGCAAAAGCAATAAAAGTGAAAATACCAGCCATATGCCGGTCATTTTAACCAAACTCGTCAAAAAGCTATCGAAAAAAATGGTGAGGGTAAAGATCAACCCCACCGCAAAAAGCACTGCCAGAAAGATGGCGTTCTGCAAAAGAGACATCCAGAGGAAATTCATTTCCAGGCGCTCATATTTTACTCGTTCGAGTTCGGGCAGACCCTCTGTGAGAATTTGTTGATTTTCAAAGTCAATCATCTTGCTTTACTTTAGCGATTTTTTCGAATTTTGAGATCGCTTCTTTCAAATCCTGAAGTCCACCCAAATTTTTCCTGGTCAAAATTAAGTTATCTTTGCTTTGTTTCAAATACATATTGTACTTTCTTCCATTTTCCGCTACGTATTGCATGATGGCGCCAAACACTCTTGACTGATAATAAGCGGAACGCGGGTTGGATGGAAAAAAGCACTTCATGGTGGTCCCCTTTAGGGTCAGCCTCTCTATTCCGAGCTTTTTGCAGGCCCATCGAATTCTAAATGCATCAAACAAATTGTATACCTCACCGGGGATGCTTCCAAACCTATCCTTGAGTTTTTTCTCAAACTCAAGTAACTCCTTGCCCGAATTTAATTCATCCAGTTCCTTGTATAACTTTAAGCGCTCCTGAGTATTTCGAATATAGTCATCGGGTATCAGCATCTCCACATCTATGTCCAATTCGACATCGCGAACATACTTCTTTTCTACACCTTTTTCCTCCTCTTTTTCATCAAATAAATCCTTAAATTCACCCTCTTTGAGCTCAACGATGGCCTCTTCCAGGATTTTTTGATAGGCATCGAAGCCAATATCACTGATAAACCCACTTTGCTCCGCTCCGAGCAAACTTCCTGCTCCTCTGATGTCCAAGTCTCGCATGGCTATATGTATTCCACTCCCGAGGTCGGTAAACTCTTCGATGGTTTTCAACCTCTTTCGGGCGTCCGGAGTCAGTGTTGAATAAGGAGGGGTAATCAAATAGCAGTAGGCCTTGATGTTGGAGCGCCCTACCCTACCCCTCAACTGGTGCAAATCGCTCAGTCCAAAATGATGCGCGTTGTTTATAATAATGGTATTTACATTGGTGATGTCCAAACCTGTTTCAATGATATTGGTGCAAAGAAGAACATCGGCCTTGCCCTCTATAAAATCAACCAAAGTGGTTTCCAGTTTGTTGGACTCCATCTGACCGTGAGCTATAAAAAAACTGACATCCGGACAGAGGCGTTTCAGCATTTGGTGAATATCCGGTAGATTCTTCACGCGATTGTGCACAAAAAAAACTTGTCCTCCGCGATCAATTTCATAGTAAATCGCGTTTTTTATCACCTCTACATTGTGCGTCCGAACTTCGGTATGTATGGGTTGCCTGTTGGGGGGCGGGGTTCGCAATACCGACAT
>SKYC01000021.1 GCA_007128085.1 Saprospiraceae bacterium
ACGAGGAATTCAAAGCCGGCCTCGGTTATCAGTTCGGTGTAGACCTGTTGATCGGTCGCAGGATTTATCTTCAACCGGGACTGAACTACGAACTTTCTAAAGTGGGTGTTCGAGGCAGTGGGGATATTTCAGATCTGAAGATATCCAGAATCAATCTGCCCATCATGTTGGGTATAAAATTATTTAGAGAAGATGTAGACAAGTATTTTGACGTCAGAGTGTTTACCGGCCCAACGGCCTCTTTTCTGGCCGATTTTGACGGTGGAAGCGGATTGGGAATAACCAGAAGTGAAATTAAGAACTTCAATCTTGCATGGAATGCAGGAGCCGGTGTTGATTTGTTTATGTTTTTCCTGGACATCGCCTACAAATGGGATGTCAATGATTTTTTCAGCAGTGGTCAGGAAAGCAGTTCCACCAAAAATGTGTTTTACGGAAATCTCGGCCTGAGGTTTAATTTCTAAATTCTTTCAAAAATTTTGGATGATCACCAAGGGGTTAAAGATATCCTGATCCGTGTTGCCAAAGAACAGGGATTCAGTGTTTTATTGGCGGTGGAATCCGGCAGTCGCGCCTGGGGTTTTGCTTCTAAAAACAGCGACTATGATCTTCGTTTTATCTATTACAGACCTGTAGAGTGGTATTTATCACTGGAGAGAAAGAAGGATCATTGCGATATGTTTTTGCCAGGCAAAGTGGATCTGGTGGGTTGGGATATCCAGAAAGCCCTCAGATTGATGGCCAAATCCAATCCCGGTTTGATGGACTGGATCTTCAGTCCATGTGTTTATTACAGCCAAAGAGATGTCCACGAAAAGTTAAAAGTACTGGCCGGACAGTGTTTTTGTCCGAAGACAGGAATTCACCATTATCTGCACATCGGGGAGAAGATATACAGGGGCCTCGATCCATTAAAAGAAGGAGGACTCAAAAAATCGCTCTACCTCGTTCGATCTATTGCCAACTGTATCTATATAGAAAACCACCGAAAACCTCCCCCGGCAAACCTCATTCAGACGGTTCGTGAGAGTATTGAAGATGAGCTGGTGACGGAAATGATTTACGATCTAATCCGAATTAAAAAAGAGGGGAGGGAAAATGAAAGTGTATCCATACCCCCCGAGCTATTGGCTTTTCTTCATTCCGGTCTGGAGTACTACCGCCGTACGGTAAGAACGATGCCCAAAAGGGGAAGGGCTCCATGGGATGAACTCAATCATTTTTTCATTGAACTCGTGGGTGTGAGCGACTAAAATACACCTAAATATTGGGGCCTTTGAATCTTCCGGCCACTCCCTTCCAGCGGATCCAGTAAAGACTGAAATAAGCGAAAATAAAGGTGGTGAAAAATGAGAACAGACTGTACATGACTGCGACCATGGCCATTTCCTGCGAACCGAGAAGAGAAGAAGCCACATAAATGGCCAGTACCGTATTTTGAAGCCCGACCTCTATTCCGATGGTCACTTTTTCCTTGGAAGTCAAGCCAAAGTAATTGGCCAGAAAAACGCCGCCAATGAAGCCAACAGTATTGAGCATCAAAGCAGCCACAAAAACGATGGGTTGCTTGAATATACTTACCGAATCGTCGCCCTCGGAGGCGATAAATACACCGATGAAAACAACGAGCAAGATGCTGATCATGACGTACTTGAGCACGGATTGAATTCTATCCATGGCAGTGGGAAATAAATGATTCAGCGTAACGCCGATGGCCACGGGCAGAATAACGGTTCTCGAAATATCTCCCACAGTCGACCAAAATGGAAGTGTAACGGCTTGAACTTCACTCATAAACAAAGCCTGTCCAAAGCCGACAAAGAATGGAATGGTAAATAGGATAATGATGCTGTTCAGTGCTGTTAAACTCACAGACAGAGCCACCTTTGCATTGAGGATGTACGTAATCAGATTGGAGGCCGTTCCTCCGGGGCATGCAGCGAGAATGATCAGTCCCACTTTGTAAATCGGATCCATGGGCCAGATAGCAGCGATGATAAAAGCCAGGATGGGTAGAAACAACATTTGTCCGGACAGACCCACTCCAATGCTCTTGGGCTGGCGAAAAATAGCGGTGAAATTTTCCCAACGCAAACCGGTGCCAATTCCAACCATTACGAGAAAGATGGCCACGGGCAATACATAATCTGACAACAACTCCTGACTGAACATCGAATTAACTAATTTTATGGTTTCTGTGGCTAAGCTGGCAAAATTAGGGGGCGAATATACAAACGCGGTAGAAATAAATTAGTTATGGGTACGAGCTAAGTTGTTAAAAGTTTTTACTGCGAAGCGGTGCGTACCCTGGCGGTGTCGGAGTTGTTTTTTCCCCTAGCCAAAGACGAATCAAGCTGTCGCCTGGCACCCTTCGACAAGCTATCACCTCAGGCAGTGGGTAGTTGAGTCTGGCAACGAATCTGCGGTGGCTGAGGCTGTTTTTCCGGTGGCTGAAGCTCTCGAAGCCCCGGAAATTTACCCCATAATTACACTAACCCACTTTTCCGGCATTTAATCAGAATTATTCAGGAGTTCATTCAATAATCCCGCGCCATCCGCCAATCACCCTCCCACTGTCGCAACGCAGGCGTGATTCAGACCAAATGGTAATTCATCCGGTGGGTTTGTGAATAGGAGACTAATCCACCTGGATTTAAGGTATTTAATTTTTTTTTTGTGAAATGCGATTAAGTTTCTATATTGCACTTAATATTTTGTTTTTTTTTATGAAATCCTTATATGAGATTTCCCTTTTATAAACAACTGGATTCCATGGATTGCGGTCCCACTGCACTCCGTATGATAGCCAAGAACTATGGGAAATCCACCAAGCGTGACACTTGAAGCTAAAGATATTGATATAAAAGAAATGTTGAAATCTGACGCTTTTGGAGTATATTGGGGCGCACGAGTAGGTTTTATGGCAGCAGGAGCAAATGCTGTTGGTTTAGCAGGAGGTGTTGGAGCTTCTGCTGTAAATATTATAGGACAAAATTTTTGGTGGTAAATGTTTCTATTATGAATAAGTTTAAGAATTTCTTCATGGAATATTTAAGATTTCAATTGAGCAGTAAAAGAATGTTCTACGCTGTTGGTTTCGCAGAGATTTTCTTTTTAATGTTGTTTTTTAGATTGCTAACCAATTCTTCAATCGATTTAAAATTTTTATTGGACGTAATTATAGTAGCTTTTTCTTGTTTTCTTGTGATTAGATTTTTAGTAGGAGACTATAATCAAATCAAGACAAAATTTGTAGAAAATTTAAACAATAAAAGAATTTAAAATCCCGAATGCGCCCAGTTGACAGGGAAGCATTGGCTGATCGCAAGGGTGTCCACTGTGAAGTGGAATCTGAATGAAGAATATGGCAAAATGGAGATGTGACGAACGGGAAGGTGATAGAAGGCCTACCATCAAGATTATTGAGCATTAGATCAAGACCTCCAAAAGTCATACCTAAAGATGGGTGGTAAATCACACACATTGTCGTGGAGAGGATATAGTTTGCCATGGAAGACCTCAAAGCCGTAAGGTGATGATGTTCAAAATTAATGAAACCGCCCAGTACGTAAAGCGTACGCTGGGTTATGTGAGTGGACGACAAAGTTAGGTCTTTCTCCTATCTTTGTCTTTGACCATGATTGTTAAACCATCAGTTTTAAAATTTAGAAAGAGTATTGCAAATGTTTGTGATCCTCTGTTG
>SKYC01000083.1 GCA_007128085.1 Saprospiraceae bacterium
AACACTGGGAAAAGGGAGCCGAGGGGACAGAGGAAAATCCAACGCCCCGTCGAAAAGTCAGGAAAATTCCATCTCTTTTATTCAGATACGGGGTTGCAGCCACCTTTTTGGTTTTCGTTCTCTCTATGGCCTATGTATTTTTCGAATCTCCAAAATACGCGAGTGGCATTTACGCAGACCTCAACCTGGAGGAGCCTGTCATCATAGAGCGCGATGCCATAGCGGTGACCGAGGAAACCCTCCTGACCATTTATCAACTCTACCGGGAGGGAGATTACCGACAGGCCCTCGAACTCACAGAGGAGCAACTGGCCGATACCGAAAGGATCAACCTCCAATTCCTCTTTTTGTCTGCCGATCTCCATTACAGAAAGGGTCAGTTTAAAGAGGCAAAAGCCATTTACCGGGATATCATGACGCTGGAGGGCGTGGATGAATGGCAAACCCAGCGGGCAGAGTGGAACCACCTGATCATTTCACTGGAAGAAAGCCCCTTCTCAGCTTCCCATATTCAACAACTCAAAGGAATTGCCGAAGAACCCGATCACCTGTACAGTGGAAAGGCGCAAAAAACCCTTGAAAAAACCCGTGGAATTATCTATCGGACAGGTCGCTTTTTGTTTGGCCGACAGCGTGGATAAAGTTCGGGAACGGATGGTCCGGTGACAGCTACCGCACGGTGTTAAAAACTCGTTAATTTTCTATTTGATTAAGCCATATGGAGTCCAAAAGCTGTTTAGAAAATGAACAAAAAATTGAAACAGCATGAAACAGCTAACAGGTTTTATCGTATCCGGATTGATCGGGGGTTTGGTTGTATTGGGTGGTTTTCAATTGATCCAAAAAGGCGAGGATTCGACGGTTCAAAGTCAATGGGATCAACCATTGGTTCAATCGGTAGCCGACCGATCGGAAGTCGTTTCCTACCGCATGCCGGTCAGTTTTGCAGATGCTGCCGAAGTAGCCACTCCAGCCGTGGTACACATCCGGGCTTCAGAGAGCAGGGAAAGTGCTCAGGAACGGTTGAAAAGACAACAGCAACAAGATCCTTTTTATCGGTTTTTCAGGTTTGACGACCTGTTTCCGGGCGATCTCTTCAGAGACGAGTCCCCGCGAAGAAACAGGAATTTCAGAAATCCAGAATTTTACCAACGCAGGGGGTCGGGTTCCGGTGTGATCGTTTCGTCCGACGGTTATGTAGTTACGAACAATCACGTGCTGCAGTTCGCTGACGAAATCACGGTCACCCTCAATGACAACAGGGTGTTCAATGCCGAATTGGTGGGCCGGGACGAAACGACCGATCTGGCGGTACTCAAAATCGAAGCAGACGATCTCCCCACACTGGAATTTGCAAATTCTGACAAAAGCCGGGTGGGTGACTGGGTACTGGCGGTGGGCAATCCCTTCGACTACCTCACTTCTACGGTCACTGCGGGAATCGTTTCGGCCAAGGGCAGAAATTTAAATATTATTGATTCCGAGGGGAGTATAGAGGCCTTTATTCAGACCGATGCGGCCGTCAATCCCGGCAACAGTGGCGGTGCTTTAGTGGACGATCGGGGCAGATTGCTGGGAATCAATACGGCCATTGCCACACCCACCGGTTTGTACGCCGGTTACTCTTTTGCCATCCCGGTAAATCTCGCGGCAAAAATCATCGATGACATCATTGAATACGGTTATTACAGACGGGCCTATCTCGGAGTCACCATTTCAGAAATGGACGCAAGGCTGGCCGATGAAATAGGCTCCAATATTACCACCGGCGTTTTGGTAGTAGAAATTCAGGAGGAGAGTTCGGCTTCCAAAGCCGGTCTTAAAGCCAATGACATCATTCTTGCCGTGGACGGAAATGACATTCGCACTGCATCTGATCTTCAGGCCATCATCGGAGCTGCCAGGGTAGGTGATCACTTCATGTTGAGTGTGTCGCGCGATGGAAAAATCAAAAATATAGCCGTGCAATTGATTGATTGATTGATGATGTGATCTTATATTTTAATGTAGTTGAGGTGTTGGACAGGGGCATTCCAGGCGGATTGCTCCTGTTTTTTTACAAAAACCCACTTTAGTCAGGGTACTTTTTCCACCCAACATACACCTCATAATAAAGAACTTCTGAAATGGCCATCGCTAAACTTCCCGCACTGCCATCTCTTCTGGATCTGATCTATCCGGAACTGTGTCCGGCCTGTTGTTGTGAGCAACCGGTCAGGAACCACTTTCTATGTTTGAAGTGCTTGTCTGATTTACCCCTGACACAACACCACCGGCAAGCAGAAGACAACGAACTGGCCGCCCTTTTTTGGGGTAGAATACCCTTGGCAGCGGCAGCGGCTGTATACTACTTCAGTTCAAGTGGAGGCATCCGGTCTGTCCTGCACCGCATCAAATACGACGGACGCAGCGATTTGGCCGAAAAAATGGGTCAACTGATGGGATACTACCTCGGTCAATCCCGTTCATTCAAAAAAGTTGATTTGATCCTTCCCATTCCACTTCACCCCCGAAAAAAAGCCCTACGGGGTTTCAATCAATGCGACTACCTGGCCAAAGGAATGGCAGAGCAAATGGAAAAAAGTTGGTCGGCGGCTCTCTTGAGCCGGAGGAGGAACAACCCCTCTCAAACAAAGCTGACTCGGGAAGAGCGATTGAAAAACAGTGAAAAATTGTTTCGCGTGGAGGATGCCGGCCGAATAAAAGGAAAAAATATATTGCTGATCGACGATATTGTCACCACCGGAGCCACCCTGGAGAGTTGTGGGGCGGAAATCATGGGCGCCGGCGCACAAAGCCTCAGCATCGCCACGCTGGGATGCGGAGAGTTGTAATGGTGCATTTGAGTTACGGAGATGCGTCATCAGCCGTTCACTCATTGAACCGGCTTAACCCGGCTTAAATTTCAACGAGGGTACCTATGGCCTCTCCCCGAACAATTTTCAACATATTTTCCGGAATACTCACATCGAAAACCACAATGCTCAGGTCGTTTTCTTTACAGAGCGTAAAGGCAGTCATGTCCATTACATTCAGGCCGGAGTTAATCACTTTGGCGAAGGATACCTTATCGTATCTCGTGGCATCGGGATTGGTCTCCGGATCGGCAGTATAGACTCCATCCACTCGTGTACCTTTGAGGATAACATCTGCATTTATTTCATTGGCTCTCAGCGCAGCAGCAGAATCTGTTGTAAAATAGGGACTTCCCGTACCCGCAGAAAAGATAACAACCCTGCCTTTTTCGAGATGCCGTATGGCTCTTCTACGAATGTAAGGTTCGGCAATTTGCCGCATTTCAATGGCAGAAACCAATCTGGAGAAAAGTCCGATTTGTTCCAGATGGGATTGAAGAGCCATTCCGTTGATCACCGTTGCCAGCATCCCCATATAATCGCCCTGTACCCGTTCAATTCCGGATCTTTCAGCCTGAAGGCCTCTGAAAATATTTCCCCCGCCAATTACAATGGCCACTTCCACTCCCACATCAATCAAACTCTTTATTTCTCTTCCGTAATGAGCGAGCATATCGGCATCGATACCAAACCCGTTTTTGCCCATCAGGCTTTCTCCTGAAAGTTTGAGGAGAATTCGCTTGTATTTCAAATTCATCGGATGTATATTTTTGCTCTCGTATTTGAGTTTTCAATTAGATAATCACACCCGGGCAACAAAGCAGA
>SKYC01000307.1 GCA_007128085.1 Saprospiraceae bacterium
GGCCGGAGAGCATAAAGCCCGGGCATCTGAGTTACTGGTGCGGAACACTACCGGATGCATGTCCCATTGCGCCCTTTTCCAGTCACTGGTTTCCCAAAACTCAAATGGCTCGGTTAATGGGCATTACCGAACAGTGGCTGTACTCCCACGGCGGGTGGCTCTGGCCCAATGCGACTACCAGAGAGTTGCCCCAGGGATTTGATTTCGATTTGTTGACGCCTCTGGAAGTTGATGGGGAACTGACGCCCATACAGAAATTTTATCAGCAGTTTTTTATGATCAATATTGAGCCGTCAGACAGATATGTACTGGCCCTTCCCGGGACCAACAAATACCGTTTAAAGGCCGATGAGTCCGGGTATAGCAACCTTTTTCTCACCGGAGACTGGATCGACTTTGGCTTCAATGTAGGACATATGGAAGGAGCTGTTACTGCCGGCCTCAAAGCCGCTCAGGCCATCAGGAAGCACCGTGGGCTGGAGTCCAACAATGAGATTTATTAAGGATGCAGAAAACCGAATAAGAGATCATGGTCAAGCTGGAATTTATCGCGACATCAGTAAAAACCATTTGTGGATTAGCTTTTTTGGTGGGATTGCTGCTTTTCGCTGCGGCATGTAAGGACAGTACAGGCAGTGAAAAACCATCCACCGATTTGCCGGAGTATACGGTTTTAAGCCTGGATTCTCTAAAAGTCTTGGCGCGGGAGAAAGTGGAAAAAGTAAAAAATGATCCACAGGGACGTTACCAGATGAGAGAAGTGTTTTACAAAAAATACGGAGACGGAAAGTTTACCGAATTTGGATTTGGGAATTCTGAACTCGCTTTTTTGAAATGGGAGACCCGCGATTTGTTGAATCCTCCCGATTCTGTCCCTGCGGGAAGCCCCTGGTGGAGAGCAGTGAATTTGGAATTTATATACTGGTCTGAACTGGCCGGTTTAATTTTTAGCTCAGGCCTGGAGGGATCTGACACAACAGAGCTTCCGGTGCCGGTGGTATTCTGGCTTGATTTTTTGGAAAAACCATCGTCCGGGAACTGGTACAAAGCGCACAACAGCAGTATAATATCCGGATACGGTGAATTTGCCCACCTGGCTCAAAAAGAAGTGCATGCGGAACAGGTTTTTATCAATATGGTGCTCTACCGATTATTGTACGCCCAGGCCATGGTGGAATCCGAACATTTCGCATTTGGGAAACTGGGAGAATTTCTTGCAAACCCATCGGGATTGGCCGTTGATTTTATCGTAAATGACCACTTTTTCTATCCCACTACCTATCCATTGACCAGCGAAGAAATAGACATTATACTCGGTAAGGTACACAGTATCGGAGAGGTGGAAGTACATTTTCTGGACGACGTTTTGATTCTCCCCCATCTGGAAGAGTTGTACTCCACGGCCGCTGAAATCAATAGAAGTCCAAGGCTGCTCCACTTTATAAATATGGGCAAACCGATTTATCCACATTTAAATTAATTACATTCTCTCCTATAACACCCCCGTCAGTTTATTTTAAATCTTATGTCAGCCAAAGATGTAGTTGGTAATTTTTTCTACTGCTATCCTCTAATTGTTTAATATTCATTACATTTGGGGAAATTCCTCTTATTGAGCATTTTATCGGGGAAAATTATTTTGCCATATTGGTTAAAAATTGTCACAATGTCCGGAATACTGTTTGAAAATGAGAATTTCAGAATCTGGAGAAAGTCTGAGCCTGAGCTGGGAGGGGATGTTCTCGTAAAAACCTACAACAGTGAGTTTCCAGACCCCGAGACGGTACTGATGATGAAAAACGAGTTCAGGATACTGAACGGCCTGGAAGTCGAAGGGGTGAGGAAGTTGATTGGAAAGACCCGCCACAATGGAAAGGAGGCGTTGATTTTTCCCTACATTGAAGGAGAATCCCTTGGAAAAATACTGGAGTCGAGAAGTTTTGGCATTGAAGAGTTTTTAAATCTAGCCGTAGAACTCAGCACGACCCTTAAGGGAATTCACGAACTGGGGATCGTTCACAAAGACATCAATCCCGGCAATATTATTCTGGATTCTTCCGGAAAACCCTGGATTATCGATTTTGGCATAGCTTCAAAGGCAGACCCGAACAAACAGAATCTAAATGGTTCCAGCAAATTGCAGGGCAATCTTTACTATATCTCTCCGGAACAGAGTGGACGCATCAACAGAATTGTTGATTTTCGCTCCGATCTGTATTCACTGGGGCTGGTTTTTTACCGGATTTTGACCGGAAAAGCGGCTTTCGACAGTTCGGACCCGCTCGAACTCATACACTGTCACCTGGCCATAAACCCTCCATCCCCAGCATCACTGAGGCTCGATATTCCAGAGGTATTGTCGAAGATGGTGATGAAATTGGTGTCCAAAAGTGCCGACGACCGATATCAATCGGCTGAGTCATTGAGAAGTGATCTGTCGGTCTGTCTGGACGAATACCATAAGAATAAAAGCATTGAATCTTTTGAGCTGGGTAAAAAACACTCAGCGGGCAGGTTCATTATCCCGCAGAAACTCTACGGCCGGGAAAGAGAGCTTCAAGAACTCGCTTCCTCTTTTGAAAATCTAGATATTTCACCACCACAATTAATTCTGATTTGCGGAGAGCCGGGGGTTGGAAAATCGGCATTGGTGAAAGAAATGCAGACCGAATTAATCGGCAGGAGGGTCGAACTGGTTTCCGGAAAATTTGATCAGTATCAGCGCAACATCCCTTATTTTGCGATTCAAAAAGCTCTGTCGGAGTGGGTGCAATCCATTTTGGGTGAGCCCGATGAAAAATTGCAGCAGTGGAAGGAGATTGTGACCCATGCAACGGGTGACTTGATCAAACTGGTGGTGGAGCTCGTTCCCGAATTGGAGATTATAACAGGGCCCCCTCCTCCTGTACCTGAACTCAGCGGCCAGGAAGCGCAAAACAGATTTAATTTTGTATTGAAAAAGTTTATGCGCGCTATATCGGGAACCCATGCGCCATTGGCCGTTTTTATTGACGATTTGCAGTGGGCCGATTCGGCCTCACTTGAATTGATCAAACAGTGGTTGCAGGATGTCGATAACCGAAACTTTATAATCATTGGCGCTTATCGGGACAATGAAGTGGACGGAACGCATCCCCTCCGAATTATGGAATCCGCTCTAAAGAAAGCGGGAGTGTTGGTTAAAACCCTGCCCATTGACAACCTGCCCTATCCGGATGTGGAGAGAATGATTGCCCATACACTTTTTGCAGATCGGTCTTCCATCGGTCCGCTGGCGCGTTTTATACACGAGAAAACCAACGGCAACCCCATCTTCATCAAACAATTTTTGATGGCCCTACACCGGGAAGGGCTCTTGAAGTACGATTCAGAAACGGAACAATGGAATTGGGATCTGGAGGCCATCAACCGGCTAAATTTTTCAGACAACATTGTCGATTTAATGATGACTAAAATCAGAAAATTACCGGATGTTACCCAACACATAAGTAAACTTGCGGCCTGCATTGGTAGTGAGTTCGACATGGAGGTTCTCAGTCTGATTGTCGAGAAACCCGATAGAGAGGTGGTTAGGCTTCTCAGGCCGGCCATAGATGAAAGTCTCATTGTGCCCAAAAATAATTATTTGTTCAACCTCGTGGAGACCGATCTTGAGTTAAAGGGGGAAAGAAAGCTCAA
>SKYC01000165.1 GCA_007128085.1 Saprospiraceae bacterium
AAAAGCTATAGACCTTGGGGATGTAAGGGTTTTTGTCCAGGGCAGACAATCTAAAAGCATAGCTTCCGCCATTGAAATATAATTTTCAGGCAGAATATCCCCGTGGGAGATTAGAACACCAAGGGCCCACAAGGCGCGTCCATTTGAGTCTTCAAGATTTACATAGTGGTTTTTCTCACTGTGAAAACCGTCTTTATCTACATAATTCAAAAAAGTCCCTCCCTCGATCTGGCATTGTTTAATGAATTTTAAATAAATACCGATCAATTCCCTGTCCTTCCCATTAAATGAAAGTCGGTAATGCATACACAAGGCTATCAGAGCCCGCGCATTATCATCCAGGGTGTAGCCCGACTCGATATCTGGCTCACAATTATCCGCAAACTGAATAATCCCTTTAGAATCTGTCAGCTTGCAAATGTGTTTTAAAGTTAATTTGGGATAATTGTAAATTAACTCCTCTTTTCCTGAAATAAGACTTCCAAAAAGACGGGCATGTGGCACGGCCACATTGTCCCATGCGGATGCTCTGGTCAGTTGAAATCCCCTTCGGCTAAAACTATCAAGTTTCCCTCTATTTTCCAATAAGGCCGTTGTTGAAATGGCCATTTGATCGGGCTTATTAAAATCAACAATACAACCTCCCCCATTGGCCAACATTTCTACAGCGTGGGGAATGGGGGTAGAAATGATGGGACACCCACAACTCATAGCATAAGCGAATGTCCCACTCACTGCTTGGTAAGGGTCATTGGAAGTAAACAGGTAAATATCAGTTAGCCGCAGATAATTCAGTAGTTCCGCCAAATACAAATACCTATTTACAAACATTACATTGTCTTCCAACTGTAAGTCCCTGACCTTTTGTTCCAGGAAGCTCCTGTACTTCTCGCCTTCACTATCCACCACTCCGGGATGCGTTTTGCCAAGTACAAGGTAAAGTACATTGGTGAATTTATCCTTGATTGCCGGAATGGCATCAATTGCTGTTTCTATACTTTTATTTCGACTGAGCAGGCCAAAAGTTGATAGGACCAATTTGTCCGCCAGGCCATAATTTTCCTTTACGTCTACTTTTCTCTTCCATTTTATCAAGTGTGTTCCATGGGGTATTACCATTAATTTATGCGATTTAATCCCGTAAGTTTCAGAAAGGATTTTGGCTGATTGTTTGGTAAGTACCACTATACTTTCTACTAAGTGGGAAATGGCCTTTACGGTTTGATGCAGCTTGTCATCCGGATGCGGGAGGACTGTGTGGAAGGTCACGGAAACGGGTTTGCGAATGGAAAAAAGCAAGCGGAAAACATATTCACCATTTGTTCCTCCAAAAAGCCCGAACTCGTGTTGAATAAAGACCATTTTTATTAAATCATTGGCATTAATTTCTTCAGCGAGTCGGAAATAATCCGATTCTTTTCTTGTATCTAGTGTGTAAATAACCTCTTCGGGGTACTTCAATCGCAAGTCTTTGTCTTCCAGAGCACAAACTCTGATATTAAAGTTGCGGCTGAATTTGGCGGATATGGCATTGATGAGATCTCGGCTGTAGGTGGCGATACCACACTCTCTTGGTGGATAGGAAGTGAGGAAGAGTACCTGGTCGTCAACTAAATAATTCATAGGTTGCAATTTTTAGGGATTCAGTAAATGGCTTAGTAGTTCGGGTAATTTAACAGATGCCACAGCAACCCGCTCATCGGCAGCACCATAATAAATAAAGAGATCTTCACCAAACACAAGAGCTCCACTTGGAAAAATGATATTTTTTACCACCCCGAATTTCTCCCATGTTTGTTCGGGGGAAATAAGGGGGAACTTGAGTCGTGAAATTTCCCGAACGGGGTTGTTCTTATCCAATAATGCAGCGCAGGCGTGATAAATGAATCCAGCGGCTGTGTCCTCAGCTGCGTGATAAATCAGTAGCCACCCGTGCTCAGTTTCAATGGGCGGCGCTCCACCACCGATATGGCTCGATTCATGTGGCAATTCAGGGTCCATTACAATATGTTGGTCGAGTTTCATCAGGTAATCCTCCCAAAATCCCGCAGTCAACTTCCTGAAATCATCGAAATAGACAATCTGAATTCCGGGATAAATGCGGTGAAGCAAGGCAAATTTTCCATTGATTTTCCGTGGGAAAAGCATCAGATTTTTATCCCATATATACAGTTTTCTGGAAAGCTCAGAACCCAGGCCATGCCTTTTAAACAGGTTATAGTGGTAATAGTACTTCTCGTTGAGGTTTGTGGAACATTCAACCAGATGTTTGTATTCACGGTAGGTGAATTTAGGAGTAATAACGTTAGCTTTTTTAAATTTTTTCAAATCGCCGGAAACAGCATAAGCCCCCATTACGTTGACCTTATCATATACCGAATAGGTCATATACCAGTTGTCCTCTATCTTTACAATTCGCGGGTCTTCTAATCCCTGCGATTCATATTTTTTCTCGGGAAATAAAATGGGCGTATTGTGTCTTTTGATCACCTCCAATGGTCCATCTAACTGACAATAGCCTATGGTAGAATAATTCCCCTTTCGCACCGCCCTGTAAAACAGGTGAACACGGTTCCCAACTCTGCAACACGCGGGGTTAAACACCCCCTCATTTTCAAAACCGTTGTCTGTTTTGTCGAGAATAATTCCGTGTCGTATGACCTCTATGCGTTCCATGAGTTTATCAATTGTTAACTATTTATCAAGAACTATGGGTGAAATAAATTGCTTTATTCCTTTCGGCATGTGGGCTATTATGTCTTCCATTTCACCCTGTGAAATATATTGTCGCAATGAGGATAAAACTGTTTGTATTCCCTTTTCTACCTCTTCTTCAGATTTAAAGTCATGGGAAGAAGTCCGACCCGAGTTACTTTTAACCCGGTCCGTAAACTCTTTGAGTTGGCGGGGTTTTTCCACTCTTTTACGGAGGGTGTATCCCTCCAGGTATACAGCCTTCAGGAACATAGGGAGTTGTGAAGCGAGCTGCAGGTTTTCAGAGTCAGGTAGCATATCCCGAACTGCATTTAATACGGTTCGTAGTACCCTTGCCGTTCGATCGCGGTCTTCCGGATACCCGAGTTCCTTTGCTAAATCATTTATATATCGATTACCTTCTTGTGCGTACTTGTCGAAATTCAAGGTCATAATGAATTGAATTTTTGGGTTATCACTTTTATTTTTTTAAAGAGGAGAAGAGATGCACTTCCCCCCTTTAAAAACTCTGGTTATTGTCCAATACCACAATGAGCGGAAAACTATGTAACCGTCACTTTCTTAGTAGAATTTCTCTTTGCCTCTTCTAATTTAGGTAACCGAACTTTTAGGACCCCGTCCTTGTATTCTGCCTTGATTTTTTCGGTATTCACTGTTTCCGGCAATTCAAATGAGCGGAAAAAAACACTGTAATTGTACTCTCTTCGGGTGAACTGCTCTTCCTTGTCCTCTGTTTCCTCTTCTTTTTCAACCCTTATCTCAAGGCAACCATTGTTTAAATCTACCAGGAAGTCATCTTTCTTAAGTCCGGGCGCAGCCAATTCGACAACAAATTCTTTTTCAGTTTCCCGAATATTGGTTGCTGGCAGCCTGCCGAATTTTGATCCTTCTACGAGTGGTCTTGACAAAATAAGATCATTAAAGAAATGGTCAATGTCGAATAAATCTGACAAT
>SKYC01000039.1 GCA_007128085.1 Saprospiraceae bacterium
CAAATGGGTATTCGACAAAAAATTAATATTCCCCGGATGAATTTATTCCTACTGTTAACTTTTTTTAGCTGTGCAGGTCACACCCAGGCAATGGCTATCGACACCGCTGCATATTATGAAGAAATCGCAGCGTACCGCTCGGGAGCCATCCAATCTCTCTGGCAATCGGAGCGGCAGCCCATTTTGCCCGGGGATACCATTCACCTGCATTTTTTTGATCCTGACATTGAATACCGAATGCCCTGCAGGTTGAAAATCATTCGGGACCCCAAGCCTTTTGAGATGGCCACCTACAGTGGATTGGTTCAGAAGTACATTCCCTACGGCGTTTTAGAAATGGAGCATCAGGGACAGAGTTTCAGTATGGAAGTGTATCAAAACTACGAGCTGTTAAAGTCCGAAAAATACTCGGATTACCTTTTTTTACCTTTTAAAGACCACACCAACGGAGAAACCACTTACGGAGGGGGCAGGTATCTCAACCTGAGTGCGGTCGAAATAAAGGAAGAGGGGTGCATGGTCGACTTCAACAAGGCCTACAATCCCTGGTGCGCCTACAGAGACGGCTTCAACTGCCCCATTCCCCCTGTGGCCAATCACCTCGAATTTGAGATTCGGGCCGGTGAAAAAATTTTCACCGGTTTCCCTGAGTAAAGACCCCCATTCAAATCTTCCCGCATAAAAACCCGCGACTCCTTCAACTTTTTGCCCGAACTATCTGTACTAATTTAAATTAAATTCATGTGCCTGCAAACACCGACTCAATACACAGATCAAATGGGGCGCAGCGTTTCTGTGCCGATACATCCGAAACGGATTATCAGTTTGGTGCCTTCCATCTCTGAATTACTCTGGGACCTGGGCCTGGAAAAAAGGCTTGTCGGGATTACAAAATTTTGCATTCACCCCAAAAAAATGTACCGCACCATAGAGCGCGTAGGGGGAACAAAAAAAATACACCACAATCGAATCGACGATTTAAATCCCGATCTCATCATTGCCAACAAAGAGGAAAACACCCGGCCCATGGTGGAAAAATTGGAAAAGAAATACCCGGTATGGGTAAGCGACGTCAATGATTTCCCCTCCGCCATGGAAATGATTGAAAAGTTGGGAACGATCTGTGGAGTAAAGGAGAATGCCACTGAGTTGATTCGAGAAATAAAAGCCAAACGGAGCAAATGGAAGGAAAAGGCCGGCTCAGGGAAAAAGCCCAGAGTCATTTACCTCATCTGGAGAGACCCCTGGATGGTGGTGGCAGGCGACACCTTTGTCCATAAAATGTTGAATGAAGCGGGTTATACCAATGCCTTCAAAGACAGTAGCCGTTATCCCAAATGCAGCATGGAGGACATGAAACAACTCAATCCGGACTACCTCTTTTTATCGTCAGAACCCTACCCTTTCAAAGAAAAACACATTGCAGAACTCACAAGCGTTTTGCCGGAAGATAAAATTGTGCTCGTGGATGGAGAACTGTTCTCCTGGTACGGCAGTCGGCTGCTTAGATCGTACGATTATTTTGACAATCTGAGAAGCCGCATCGCGTTTTAATTGGAATTGTAATAACTTTGCAGCATGCATTCAATATTTTCCCATTCTGCTCTCGTATTTTTTATCTGGCTGTTGTTATCGCCTGTGAACCTACACGCCCAAAAAGAAAATCCCGATTTCCGGGACATCGCTCAGGGAGAGTTTTTGCTGCAACTCAGCCCGGATATCAATGGAAAAAGCTGGGCCGAGGAAAACCGAAACCGCTTTGAAGGGATGGTAGTCGAATATTCCAAAACGGTTTCCAAGAATCTCAATGCCGTCCTGATAGAGGTGGAAAATGCCGAAAACAAAAACCCCTATGAATTGGCCGATGAGATGAGTAGAAATCCGGGAGTCCTTCACGCCTTTCCCAACAGATTGGCTCAATACCGCACCAATCAACCGGACGATCCCCGTTTTTGGGATCAGTGGCATTTGGCCCAGATTCAAATACAGGAGGCTTGGGAAATCACCACAGGGGGTACGACCCAGTTTGGAGACACCATTGTCATCGCAGTAATCGACAGCGGATGTCAGCTGGATCACCCCGATTTACAAGCCAACTTGTGGTACAATCGCGCTGAGATTCCGGGATCCGGCATGGACGAAGACGGCAACGGTTATATAGACGACTACTACGGCTTAAACATCGCTACCGGAAATGATCAACACAGCAACAGTCCCCATGGCACTGAAGTCACCGGCGTGGCTGCAGCCGTGACCAACAATGGAATTGGCATCAGTGGACCCGCTTGGGAAACAGAGGTTATGATCGTGTCAAAAACCATGGGAAGGTGGTCCGAAGCCGAAGCCATTGAGGCCTATGAATACATCCTCTACCAGAGACAATTATACAATGAAACAGAAGGCCAATTAGGAGCATTCGTTGTGGCCACCAATTTTTCGGCGGGATGGAACGAAGCGAGAGCGGACGACTTTCCACTGTTGTGTGAAATGTACAACATTCTCGGGGAAGCCGGAATTCTCTCCACAACAGCGGTGGTCAATTCAGCAGTAGATGTCGATGTCTTCGGGGACATTCCCACCCTTTGTCCCTCCCCCTATAAAATATCGGTAACCAATTCCAATATGGATGACCGAAAATTTTCCAATGCGGGGTACAGTGCTGCCAGTGTCGACCTTGCTGCACCCGGCACGCAAATAATGACAACAGATATCAACAGCGGCTATATTGTCGTTTCCGGCACATCCGTGGCCGCCCCTCAGGTCTCCGCAGCTATAGGACTTCTTTACTCTGTGAAATGCGAGGAATTTGCACACCTGATTCACTCCCATCCCAGACAAGCCGCCCTCGCAGTTAAAAAGGCCATTAAATCCGGAGTGGATGTCAACCCTGAATTGGAACAATTCACCCGCTCCGGCGGTCGATTAAATGTTTTTCAGAGTCTGCTGAATCTCGACCAATGCGATACCGACCTGGGTCCCCTGTCGCTGACCAGACTGTACCCCAATCCCACACTGGGAGAACTCCAAATTGAATTCCTCACACCCGGTTTCGATACCTACAAAATCGAGATAACCGATGTTTTGGGCCGAAGGGTACTCACCATGCCTTTAGAAACCATTGCCTTTTCTCCCAGCATCCGAAAAGTGGATGTCTCACACCTTCCCGCGGGCATGTATTTGCTCCACATAACGGAAGCGTCCCGGTCAGAGACGATGACCTTTATCAAAAAGTAGTTCTGTCTCACAGGTACTGGTATTTCTACTCAGGTGGATTAAGGAAGGGATATCTCTCTGTTAATTCTTAAGTTTCTCAATTACTAAATTTCTTTATGCAAATGTCAACGGGCAATTTTTTTAATATTTCTTGAATCTTTTACATCGAAAAAGATTACCATTTGATATTATGTTACTTTTTGCGTGTCCCCTATTCATTGGGGGTCATTGCCACAAAAAGTAACCAAATCCCCAACAAGTGGGGGACTAGGGCTGTTTGCTTTTTCTGATCCATTTTACGGAGGCTCCGCCGGACTCACTTAAACTCGTTTTGCCAATTCTTTGATGGTTCGTAGCTTGTGGAAATCTATTCATTACATAAAAAGTATTTTGTTGGCTTTTCCTTTTATATTAGCAATCGTAAGAATTGACAATACTCAAACACTAAGTG
>SKYC01000150.1 GCA_007128085.1 Saprospiraceae bacterium
ATTACATTACCAATGCGGCCTACTGGCTGGGAACCTACACCAAGGCCTCACTCATGCTGGTTCAACTGTCATACATTGTTGGGCAGGAGGCATTCGATAAGATTTTGCTGGAGTACTATAATCAGTGGAAGTTCAAGCACCCCACACCCTATGATTTTTTCAGGTTGGCAGAGCGCGAATCGGGCATTGATCTGAAGTGGTTTCAAAACCAATGGATAAATACCACCAATACCATTGATTACGCCATCGATACCATTTTTGGCAATCCGGATGGCTCTACTTCTGTCATACTGGTCAACAATGGAACCCTCCCCATGCCTATTGATTTAACAGTTTACGTAGATGGGAGTCCTTATTTTCTCACCATACCCCTGGTTATTATGCACGGTCACAAGCGATTGGACGACGGATTGGAACCCATGTTGATGGAGCCCTGGAGGTGGACCAATCCAATGTACGAGTTGCAATTGCCTTTCAGCAGAGATCAGGTGTCCAGAGTGATCATCGATGAGTCGGGAAGACTGGCTGATATCAATAGGAAAAACAGTGTTTTCCCCCGGGAGCGGGAATAGGGGTGGAGTTGTGTTGATTATTGAAAAGGAGAGGTAACCCTGAGTGCTTTGTCTGAAAGGAGCTTGATTGTGTGACCCCGTCCATCTTAGGAGAAAATGACGATTCGCCCCGGAACCATTTTTTTTAGTGAAATAAGTTGAGTGGGGCTTGTGAAATCAATTAAATAGTTAGGAACCATATGAAGATAGTTTTTTTTGGGACAGCGGGATTTGCAGTGCCTGCATTGAAAGCATTGAATGAAAGCCAACACGATGTCGTTGCCGTGGTCACCGGTGTCGACAGACGGGGCGGCAGAGGCCGAAAAGAAATATTGATTTCGCCCGTAAAAAAATACGCTGTGGAGCAGCAGTTGAAGTTACTTCAACCGCCGAATTTGAAGTCGGAGGCCTTTCAGTCGGAATTGCAAAGCCTTCAGGCCGATGCTTTTGCAGTGGTGGCATTCAGAATGCTGCCCGAAGGGGTTTGGGGTATGCCGGAGCGAGGTACTGTGAATTTGCACGCTTCTTTATTGCCGGCTTATCGGGGAGCGGCACCCATCAATCACGCCATTATTCAAGGAGAAAAAAAGACCGGTTTAAGCGTTTTTTTATTGAAAAAAGAAATCGACACGGGAGATATACTCTGCAGCGAGAAGGTCACCATAGGGCCCGATGAAACAGCGGGTGAGTTGCATGACCGAATGGCCCTCATTGGAGCCGAGTTGCTCGAAAATTGCATCAGTCGATGGGAAAGAGGGGAATTGGATCCGGTTCCCCAGGATCACCGCCAGGCTTCTTCGGCCCCCAAGATATTTAAGGAGTTTTGCCTGCTGGACTTCAGTTTAGATACCGATTCGGTTTACAACAAAATCAGGGGATTGAGCCCCTATCCCGGAGCGTATACTCCCTTTGGTGATAAAGAGTTGAAGATTTTCCGGGCCACCACTGAAAAAGCGGGAGATCACGTTTCAGCAAAAACCGGTATAATAAAGTCGGACGGAAAAAACTACTTGAAGATCAAAACGGCCGATGGCTGGATCGATTGCAAGGAGGTGCAATTACAGGGGAAACGAAAAATGGATGTGGAAGAATTCTTAAATGGAATGGGGGATAAACTGCCCGCTTTTGCCGGATGATTCAGTCCTTATTGACAATGGATGAAAAGGCAGAGGTCAATCTGTCTGCGACAAATTGGATGATTTTGGACTCGGGCAGAGAAATCTTGGAATCGGATTCATTGGCATCGGGAACAACCAATTCTGTTTGCTGCTGAGCGTTTTGCTGAAGATTAAAAGGCTGAGCCGAAGAGTGGATGTACACAAAGCTAAACAAGCTGAGTGCAATAACTCCCGTAAATACGACCCATTGTATCCTTTTTCTTTTCATTTTTATCACTATCTATTTAGAGTGCAAGCAAAGTATTAACTGCAAACTTAAGAATAAGTTTGGATTTCGCTAAACTTTTTTTACAGTTTTTTTCTAAAAAAAGAAAATTTTCAGGGGAAGCCCTGTGCGGCCAAATTTAATTGCCGTTGAATTGGCATTTTTGGCCACAAGGTGGTATGTTTATGCATCCTTTTAAAAATTCGGTGATCGATGAGTGATTTTAAATTTGTGCACGCGGCCGACCTCCACCTGGACAGTCCCTATAAAGGCATACGTGACTACAACGAGGGTTTGGGTGAGGCCCTTCGAAAGGCGGGTCGCAGAGCCTTTGAGAACTTAATTGATCTTTGCGTTGATGAAATGGTCGACTTTCTTTTGATTAGCGGTGACAGTTTTGACAGTGGTTCCGGCAGTCTCGCCGCTCAGTCGTATTTTATCAAGGGTATGAAAAATTTAGAAAAACAGGGCATCGGGGTTTATTTGATCTGTGGCAATCACGATCCATTGAAATCCTGGTCCTCCGGTTTGCAAATGCCCGATAACGTCACTCGATTTGAAAGCGACCTTCCGGAAGCGGTTTTTTTTGAAAAAAAAGGCGATAAGAAGGCCGTCATTTACGGTCACAGTTTCTTGGAAAAAGAAGAGTTCCGAAACCTGGCCGCAGAATTTTCACACGACCACTCCTCTCTTTTCGGCATTGGTATGTTGCACGGAAATCTAAGCAGCCATACAGGTCACGAGCCCTATTGTCCTTTTAGCGCAGAGGATTTGCGTGTTTCCGGTATGGATTATTGGGCGCTGGGACACATTCACAAAAGAGAAGTCGTTTTGGAGGGAGCTCCACTGGCCATATATCCCGGAAATATTCAGGGCAGACATTTTAACGAATGCGGCGATAAAGGGTGTTATCTGGTGGAAGTCAGGGGAAAAACAATAGCCGATTATAGTTTTATAAGCCTGTCCCCACTGTTGTTTGAGCGGGCTGAACTGGACTTGAGTGAGATAAATGGGGCCGATGGGTTTGTCGATGGTTTCAGGGAGCTGGAACAAAGCTACAGGGAGGCTCATCCCGGTAAATCCATTTTGGTAAAAGCGGTTCTCAGGGGGAGAAGTCCGCTCTTTAATAGTCTCATGGACGAAAAAGAACTCGAAGCCTTGATCGATGAAGTCAATCACGGAGTCCATTTTGACGAAGATTTTGTGTTTTTCGATCGGCCGGTGAATAAAACGGGGCCTGTGATTGATCTGGATGAGCGCAAAGAATCCTCTGACTTTGTAGCGGACCTGTTGAAGGAGTTTGAAAAGCTGAAGGGGAATGAAGAGCTGGTTTCCAATCACCTGGAGTCCATTGTGGACGAACTCAGGGGCCATCTCAGTTATCGGCATATAAAAGAGTATCGCCCGGAATGGCAAAGTCCGGAAGGACAAAGAGAATTTCTGGAGGCGGCATTGCAGAGGTGTATTTACGGACTTTTTGAGCGCGAAGAGGAGGATTCTTAAAGGATTTTATAGATTAATACAAAAGGGGTTGATGAAAATTGAAAAGCGGGTTGACCTTACTGTCGTTGCAATTGAAAAAAGAATCAATAAGTGAAAATAGAGAAATTAAATCCGGAGGGTTTTGGCATTTTTTACAATCACCGGATAGGTGGATTTAAAGAGGGGATGAATATCGTCTACGGAAAAAATGAAGTGGGAAAAACCACC
>SKYC01000342.1 GCA_007128085.1 Saprospiraceae bacterium
CAAGAGGCCTTGCAATTAATGATTCAGTTCGCAGGCGTTCCCATTCAAATCCACCAAACCGTCAATTACACATTTAAGGATGATCTCCACACATCGGATCTGTTGGACAAAAGGGATTTCTACAAAGCCAAAAAAGTCCAGCCGGATTCCCATTTCATCAAATACCCGCAACTCTTTGAGGACAAACACGGATTTATTCCGGGCTTGAGCATCCTTGATCTCCTGTTCTGTACGGGGCCAGAGTGTATTGTTTATCTAAAAAAAGAAATTACCCGTCCCAATGACATTCCCTTTTCTAAGGAGTAATTTCCATGAATTGTTTCTATGAGAGTTCAACCGGGTTACAGAATATCACTCCAATCATCGGAAAATTTCAATTCAATGGAAAAAATTAACTGCCCTGTAAACTATTTTCTGCAATTTGAAGTTTAAGAGAAAAGTCCAATGGGTAAGTTTATGATTAACACCTTTTTAACAAACTATGGAATTTTTTTTCTTGTCTAATTGTTGTTTAAATGTAATTTTGCATAAAATATTTATCACCATAAATCACTAAAACATGAGAATTTCAGGATTGATAGCAATCATTTGCCTTCTCGCATTTCCCTTTGCTATTAGCGCCCAAAATGCACCCGTGATGTCCTTTGAATCCACCACCGTTGATTACGGTGAGATTGAAAGGGGAGCCGAAAGATTGAGAACCGTCAGTTTCACCAACACCGGTGACTCTCCTCTGGTCATTAAGAATGCGAGAGGTAGTTGTGGCTGCACAGTTCCCGACTGGCCCAAAGACCCCATCATGCCGGGAGAGTCCAGTGAGCTTTCCATCAGTTATGATACCAATCGCCTCGGAAATATCAACCGAACCATTCGGGTGACGACCAATGAAGGTAGCGATCCCCACGTCCTTCTGATCAGAGGAAAAGTGGTACCTAAAAAAGATGAAGAATCGGTTCCCAAAAAAGATGGCAACCTGTTTGACGGAAATTAATCAGAAATAATTTTGACCGAATTTTAAAAAAGAATTGTCTCCGGGCAGTTCTTTTTTTTTTCCACCCAATCCGGATTATTCATGAGGATTCATTTTTAGTTTGGGATTCCGTGAACATATTTGTTGGACTTTTTTTATAGCTTTGTTAAATAATAAAATCCTGCTATGCTGAGTATATTGTCTCCTGCCAAAACCATGAAATTCGATTACCACAACAGTGTTGTTCAAGCGACCGAGCCCAAATTCAAAAAGGAAGCATTGACACTTGTAAAAGAGTTGAAAAATCTGAGCAAACCCGAATTAATGGAATTGATGTCCATCAGCGAAAACCTGGCCGACCTGAACTTAGATCGATTTCAGTCTTTTTCAGCATCGACTCAATCAGAAAAAGCCGCTCCCGCCCTTTTTGCCTACAGAGGTGATGTTTATCAAGGACTTGATGTACAATCGATGAAAGACGATGATTTAAAAAACGCCAACAATCACCTTCGTATACTGACCGGGCTTTACGGCTTGTTGAGGCCTTCCGATTTAATCGAAGCATACCGATTGGAGATGGGCATCTCATTGAGTCAAGGGTCCAACGATGACTTGTATGAATTTTGGGGCGACAAATTGACGGTTGCTCTTCAGCAGGCCATGGAAGAGACCGGGAGCAAATACCTGATCAACCTGGCGTCAAAAGAATACAGCCGCGCCATCGACAAAGAAAAATTCAGGGATCGATGGTACGAGGTTGATTTTAAGGAAATGCGGAATGGAAAACTTAGGTTTATTACCTTTAATGCAAAGAAGGCCCGCGGGCAAATGGCTCGCCACATTATTGAAAATCAAATAAAAGACATCGAAGGGCTGTACTCTTTCACAGGAGGTGGTTATCTTTACGATTCAAAAGGTTCAAAGCCGCATCATTTGCTGTTTGTAAAACCCGAATAGCAGGATGTAGGTTTCAACAGAGTTTACATGAAAAAGATTTTTTCCGGCCCGCTGATTTGGGGATTGGGTCTTATCATTTACTTTCTTTTTGTTTCCATACCCTGGAGCGGCAGTAACTTCAACCTGCCTCCCCTGGCTCCCTTCTTTTCACCTATGGAGGGTTTTTGGCAAAATGCAGACCCTGTTTCTGCCCCTTTTTTTTCTGAAGTAGTGGCTCCGCTTTCCACAGAGGTACAAATCATCTACGATCGACACGCCATACCGCATATATTTGCAGACAATCTCGAAGATGCCATGTTTTCGATGGGCTATCTCCACGCCAAAGATCGACTTTTTCAAATGGATTTCACTTACCGGGCCGCCTCGGGTAAAATGTCGGAAATTTTTGGATCTGCCGCCCTTGAATACGACCTTGAAATGAGGCGAAAAGGCATGGGGCATATGATCGAAAATATCACGACCAAATGGGAAAAAAACCAAACCGTCAATCGGGTATTGGATCCCTATATCACCGGGGTTAATTCATACATAAAAGAACTCAAGAGGAAAAATTATCCGATAGAGTTCAAGCTCATCCACTACTCCCCCGCCCTATGGGATAAGGAAAAGTCCGCATCGATGATCGCCTATTTAAATCACGAGCTCACCTTCCGACACGAGGACATTGAGGCCAGTCAGACGCTGAATATGTTGGGAGGGGAAACATTCCATACCCTTTTCCCAATGAGGTATGAGGATGTTCCACCCGTATTGCCCAATCCGTGGTTGACCAGCGATACCTCCTCCTTAGATCCCCCCCCTTCTACTCCTCTGGGAAAGACAATGGGTCAAAAGACCCACGAATTTTTGTCCTCCAATTCTGCATTTGGCCCGTTCAATCAACCTCACCTGAACAACGGAAGCAACAATTGGGCCGTGGGATCTGCCAAAACCCGGGACGGCAGCACCATCATCGCCAACGATACTCATCTGCCCTTAACCCTTCCCTCCATATGGTACGAATGCCATATTGTGACTCCGGATCAAAATTTTTACGGTTTCAGCATTCCGGGAATTCCGGGAATCTTTTTGGGCATGAGTGAATCCATAGCCATAGCGACTACCAATGTAGGCTGTGACTATGTGGATTGGTATCAAATGGATTGGCGTGCGGACGATCATTCAAAATACGCAATTGATGGAGAAGAGCGCTCCGTTGAGTGGCGCGAAGAAAAAATAGAAGTAAGGGGCCAGCCGGACTATACGGAACACATACCTTACACCACCTTTGGCCCGGCTCCCTTTGTTTCAGATGAAGGTCATCCCATGCAGCAATTTGCTCTCAATTGGCGGGCTCACCGCCCCGAAGGAGATCTGATGAAAAGTCTCATAAAGATATTAAATGCGGAGAGCTTTGAGGCATTTATCGAGACGGTTCACTTTTTATCCGATCCTCCTCAAAATCTGGTATACATCGACAAAGGTGGAAATATTGGACTCAGAATTTCCGGTAGTTTGCCCATCAGAAAAGATAAATCCGACGGACGATTTTTAAAAAACGGCAGCTTTTCAGATAGTTTATTGAACAGATTTATACCCACTTCAGAACTCCCCACTGCACTTAATCCGGAAGATCATTTTGTGGCCAGTGCCAACCAAATTTCCACCGGCACGGTGTATCCCTACCCTCAAGTGGGTGTCTATTCGATAGACCGGGGCACTTATTTGTTTAACCA
>SKYC01000134.1 GCA_007128085.1 Saprospiraceae bacterium
ATTCCCATTATCAATACACCATTTTCAGCCTTTTGGGCCATCGATTGGCCGAGGGGATAGTGAATGGAAATTCAATTGATTTACCTCCCGATTTGCCCTCCGGTCAATATCTTTTAAGGATCACCCATGAGGGGGTTTCATTGGGGACGCAATCCATCGTACTGGTGAAATAAAGATTTACAGACCGCGTACCTTTTTGATTTTTCAGCACAGGACTCGGGTCCTTACTTTCTTTAAGAGAGTGAGGTACTGATCGCGGATTCGCTCACACCGAGTTTTTCTAACAGGGCTTTTGGGTCAGGTCGGTCTAAAGTTAAAAGTGCTTTCAAGAATTGGGCTAAAAGGCAGAAGCTTTTTTTCAAAAAGACAAGATTGAATGCCATAAACCAACAAACTTGTAAAAATATCGTTTTCAAAATTGAACCACTTAATTTTGCAGGGGTTGGTTTAATTCTCCCTTTAAAACTATTGGATAGAACAAAGAAAAATAATACATTTACGTTTAAGAAGATTATTCAAAGGATAGACAGATGTCCAAAACGACAAAGGGTAATAATCTCATCAGGGAAATATTGGTCAGTATTTCCTTTGACGGAGACATTTCTGTACAGACATTAGAGGAGCGTGTTAAGAAATCTACATTAATTAATGAGACCTTTAAAAAAACTCACGATGCGTTCAGCACTTCAATTAAATTTGATCCTGCGGATTCCAAATCAAAAACCGGACGAGTAGGTTTTGTGTTACAATCGAAGAAAGACCAAAGGATTATACTACAGTTAAAGACTGGAATGATTTCCTACCACATGTTGGATCAGTACGTACCGAGTAATGAGTTTGCGGACTTGTTTCAGAAATATTGGTCAGCAATTGTTGGGGACGAAAACATCATACCCAAAGAGTTGACCATCCGCTATGTCAATTTTATTCCCGTGGAAGACGAAGAAAAGCTAAGTGATGTAATCACCTTAAAGGTAGAGCATCCCTATGAAAATGTTGAAAATGAGTTTTATAATGCTAAATTTTACAAAAATGACTTACCGGTAAATATAGTCATTGCTTATGAAGGGAATAAGGAAAACCGGGGAGCTTTTTTTGATCACTCCATAAAGCAAAAATTCAATAAAGAGGATAAGGAAAAGGTAAGTAATTTGGAGCAAATAATCAGTCAACTAAGACCGATAAAAAACGACATTTTTTTCAAAATTTTAACTGAAAAAACCAAAAATAAATATTTCAATGGAATCTCTTGAAACCTTAAAAAGAAATATGGAAATAATGATGCCATATGGCAGTGGTAGTTTCTATTCCGCATTTTTTGAAAGCAGTAATACTGACTCACAAAGTTTATCGAATAACAATGAAATCAGCAATCTGTTGATTGATATTAATAACCGATACGGAATGAGTTTAACTGCCTTTCAAATGGATCATATTTTTCAGATTTTTATGACTTTCAGTAATATACAGGATGAAATTGAGCCCGACAGGCTGACCTCATTTGAATACTTTTTAAATGAGGATGATGAGTTTCTAATCTATCGAAAATCAGGGCTTGGGCTTACCAACATTATTATTCACGATGAGGAATGCATTGCATTTTCTTTTATTGGCAAAAATCCGGGAGAACGCGAGTTGATCTTTTTGGATGATGACATTTTTTACGAAAAATTAGCTTACAAGTTTTTTGCAAAGTAAAATTCCCCTCTAATGGAGAATTGCAATCTCAAGTATATTCCGGATCGTTTACACACTAATAATCGGCCAATTATCAGAAAATTTAACCTGGGGCATCTTTTATATCATCGTGCAAAACCAGAAGATGTTGAGAATCCTTATAAAAGGGTAACCATTGCAGAACTGTCCCATAATTTGGGCGGCGACCCTCATAATCCGTTATCTCAGCCGCAGGATGTCCTTTTCAGTGTAAAAAATGATGAGGTTGTTGAGAAATATGAAGATAGGGAAATCTGTACCCTTAAAATCATTAGTTTAAACGACGAGAATCATTACGATAAAGAATTTAGTCAGGAAAAAAATGGCCATAATGCTACGGGTCGAATAAAACTAATTCACAAGCCGGTTCCGTGCATGTATCCACATTGCACATTCAGGGTATGGTTGAATGGGACGATTGTAACTTATGATAACTATAAGCAAACCCTTAAAAAGTGGAACAAAATAAGGACTGAGCTCAAAGAAGAACTGGCATCAATGATGATTAAAAGGGTAGTAAGCCAGGAATAATTGCTCAGTTTTTGTCATCTGTTATTTAAAATCTCCATCAGCGGGCAGTTTTGAGGAAATTTTTTAAACTTAAGTTTAGAAAACCCACCCTTTTTAGGGATGGGGCAAGGTTTTCGGCAATTAATCATAAAATTTACAATCCTCCCAACTTTCTTCTGTATCTTAACGTCTAGTTAAAAAGTGATTTCTCATTAATCCGGTTTAAACTGTAAGCTATGAAATTTAAAATCACCCTCAAACAACCGATCTACCTCCTGATTCCTGTGTTCCTGTTCTTTTGTATCGCGATGCCCTATTCCTGCAAAAAGGCAAACATTTCCAATAAACCTCCGGATTGCTCGGCCGATTCTTTTGTTCTTTTGGAATCGGATACCCGCTTATCGATCAATAGATTGGTAGGAGAGGAAATCAAAATAATCAAGGAATTTGAAATCAATGAACACACTCATTATGCCTATGACGGATGTCACTATTTGGTTTTGGCCGATAATGAAGCCGGCAATATAAAGGTCTACCACTGGTCGGGCAGGCTTTTTTTAAAAGAGGAAATCCCGCTTGAAATCGATATTGTTACGGTTTTTACAGAGGGAAAAAATGTGTTTATTGGAGGGTATCCAGGAGAAAGCAAGTTTTTGCAATTCAACATTCAAAACAGGGAGTGGCACTTTCCCTACATTCCAGAAGTTTTAAATATGTCGGGTAAGGCCATTGATGATTTTGTAATTCACAACAATCAATTGATTGCCATCGACAATATTGTTACTCCCAAATATTTCCTTTTTTACGACTTAAAAGAGGATGATGTGGTCGAATATAATAGTAAGTTTCTCCATAGACATTACTTTCCGGAAATCATCGATAAGGCCGAAATATCGCCCGATTTCATAGGGGTTTTATCGACTACCACCTCAGGTTGGTTTGGATATTATGATCAGGTTATTATTTATCCATTGGACAATATGGAAGAGAAGGTTTTTGTACTTCCCTCAAAAGAACTCCGAAATTTTGAGAAAATAGTTGACTTTCTGATTTACGGCAATGAAATCATATTCGCCTATGATCGCCACGGATTGGGCAGAATTTACATGGAGGAAGAATTTTTCAGGGAAGAAACTGACATTTTTGAATGGGACTACGAGTTTTATGAGCCTTATATTGAATACATTGATTTGGATAGGTTTGTATCTCTGACACATGTTCCGACTGCGCCCTATTTCATAGCCACTACCATCAATGCTCAAGAGGAGTACGAGCACCATGTTTTTCCGTATTAGATGAGAAATCCTGGGATGCCCAATCAAAAATGTTTTCCTTGATATTGATCGAGGAGTATTTTTGGTAAGAAAATTTGATAGGGAATTTTTCAATGGAAACGGGCCAGGATA
>SKYC01000218.1 GCA_007128085.1 Saprospiraceae bacterium
AGTCCCAGAAAAGCCAGGGATAAAAATCCTCCTATTACTAAAAAAAAATCATAATAGCTTCCGTATAAACCTACTATTATTGCTATTGCATTAAGTGTTCCCCCTATTGAGATTACCACAAAAATCCAGTTAAGGATGTTTAGGACTTTAAATATTCTCAATTTTTTATTGCTTATAATTGCCATACGATCCGGGTTCAGTTAATGATTTAACGGTGATAGAAAGATTAAACATGCGCTTTTATCTTTAGCGGTCATTTTAAACGTACACAAGATCAGTAACTAAGCAAGCTTTAGGTCAAGAACAGTTATTTTTTTATTCACGTACCTATTTCCTCTTATCCAGCACTTTCCTCACACTACCGTGTTTCAAAAGCAATTCTTTTGCTATGTCCTGAGAGAGGTTTAGTTTTTCAGTAATCATACGCACTCCTCTTTCCACCAATTTGGTGTTGCTCAGTTGCATATCCACCATTTTGTTGTCCAATACCCTTCCGAGCCGGATCATGGCCGCCGTGGAGATCATATTGAGAATCAGTTTTTGCGCAGTTCCCGATTTCATTCGGGTACTACCGGACACAAATTCAGGGCCCACCAGTACTTCAATGGGGAAATCAGCAAATCGGGTAACCGGAGCCCCGGGATTACAACACACACAAGCAGTCATCAGGCCGTTTTTCCGAGCGTCTTCAAGTCCCCCGACAACATAAGGAGTGGAACCTGAGGCAGCAATGCCCACCACCGTATCGATGGAAGTGGGTCGGTATTTCTGCATATCCCTCCACGCACCCCGATAGTCGTCCTCTGCAAATTCAACGGCCTTTCGTATGGCACTGTCGCCACCAGCTATCAACCCGATGACCCAATCATCCGGCACTCCAAAAGTGGGTGGACATTCAGAAGCATCCAAAATTCCCAATCTTCCGCTGGTACCTGCTCCAATATAAAACAAACGCCCCCCCAATTCCATTTTGGGAACCAGCGATTCAAGTAAATTATTTATAGCGGGAATAACTTTATTAACGGCGGGAGCTACCAGGTGATCTTCCTTGTTGATATTGGAAAGTAATTCGACCACTGACATGTTCTCAAGGTCCCTGTAATTCGATTCTGATTCCGTAATTTTTTTGCTCACAACCCAAAGTTAAGTTCGACAATGGCACTAAAAGTCATCGGGCACCCCGGCCTTGCAAGCTCTTCTTGCGGAACGATCCATCTCAAGGGTTGGGTTCGTTTGTTAAAAATGGGGAGAATACACATGGGTTACGATTTATGAGGAGCCAGTAAAAACAGGATAGCCATTCTTACAGCGACCCCATTTTCAACCTGATGCAGGATTATGGACTGCTGAGAATCGGCTACATCAGAGCTTATTTCAACTCCCCTGTTCATGGGTCCGGGGTGCATGATGACCACCTCGGAATCCAGGCTGTCCAGCAGTTTTTTATTGACACCGTAATACAGACTGTACTCTCTGAGTGAGGGAAAATAACGAATGTTCTGTCGCTCCATTTGAATTCGTAGAACATTGGCAACATCTGCCCATTCGAGTGTTCGCCTCAAGTCGTGATCCACCTCTACCCCGAGGGATTGAATATTCTTAGGTATGAGTGTTGGTGGGCCGCAGAGTTTTACCCGGGCGCCCATTTTCACCAGGCAAAAAATATTACTCAAGGCCACACGGGAATGTCTGACATCGCCAATAATTGCGATTTTCTTTCCTTCCACTCCACCTACTTTTTCTATCATGGAATACAGGTCCAAAAGGGCCTGCGTGGGATGCTCGTGAGTACCGTCACCGGCATTGATGATGTTGGCATCGATGTGATTGGACAGAAAAAAAGGTGCCCCCTGCAAGGGATGTCTCATAACCACCATATCCACTTTCATAGAGAGGATATTCCGAACGGTATCCAAAAGCGTTTCCCCCTTTGAAACCGAAGATGCGGAAGCAGAGAAATTAACTACATCGGCGGATAACCTTTTCTCTGCCAATTCAAACGAAATCCTCGTACGGGTCGAATTTTCAAAAAACAAATTGGCAATGGTGATATCGCGTAGTGAGGGGACTTTTTTAATTGGCCGGTTAATGACCTCCTTAAAGTAAGAGGCCGTTTCCATGATGAGCTCAATGTCCTCTTTTTTCAGGTATTTTATTCCCAGAATATGTTTAGTACTTAGGCTCGCCATGGCTCTTATTCAGTTCTTTTTGGAAAAAGCATGATTCTATTTGCCAGTGTTCCCTCGTCCCAGTCGACACGCACATAGGCATCGTCGACAGAATCAACGGTTACGCCAACATAGTTTGCCAGGATGGGCAAATGACGGTTAAAACGCCGGTCTACCAGCGTCAGCAATTCTACCACCTCGGGCCTGCCGTAATGTTGAAGTGCAGTCAAGGCAGCTTGAACCGACCTTCCCGTATAGAGTACATCATCCACCAACAAAACTTTTTTATTTTCAACTATGAAGTCAATCTCCGTGGGGCTGGCAGAAAGCGGTTTTTCTCTAATTCGGTAATCGTCCCGATAAAAAGTAATGTCCAGTTTGCCGTATTTGAATTGACAATCCTTCACTTCTTTCTTAAGATAGTCGACAATGCGGGAAGCGAGGGCAACGCCGCGGGGTTGCAAACCTATAATGCAGGTGTTGTCAAAATTCCCATAATTTTCAATCAACTCTTCACACAGTCTCCTGAGAGTTAAGTAAAACCGGGTCTTCTCTAATATGACCTTTCCATCGTCCATGCAGAAGCAAAAATAATCAATACTGTTCAATCGGCACCATAAATTTCCATGAATAATGTTTCACGGCTGCATAAAAAAAGAGGCATGTTGAAAACACACCTCTTTTTAATCTTATTCATTGCTCGATTTCCGACAATACCAGCCAATCACCTATTCCTTTTTTCCTTGAAAAAAAGAGACATTCAATATGGCTTTGCATTCATCAATCAGCATTCACTTGACTCTGTCCATCAATCTTCCTCTTCGACCTCTGAAATGTCTTTGGGAAGAACCAATAAATCGTCGTACTCTCGCAGACCGGTACCTGCAGGAATTTTCTTCCCGACGATTACGTTCTCCTTCAATCCATTGAGTATGTCTTTCTTGGCCGACATGGCTGCAGTACTCAGAACCTTGGTTGTTTCCTGGAACGATGCTGCAGAAATCCACGACTCTGTACCGAGTGAAGATTTTGTAATCCCCTGAAGAATCGCGCTCGATGTAGCCGGTATGGCATCTCTGAATTCAACGGGTTTCTGATCTTTCCGCTTCAACAAAGAGTTCTCTTCTCTGAGCTGACGAAGACTTACAATCTGACCGGGTTTAAGATTGGTGCTTTCCCCCGCATCCATCACAACTTTTTTATCAAAAATCCAATCATTCTGTTCCAGGAAGTCGTATTTTTCAACCGCTTCTCCTTCCAGGAAGGTCGTATCGCCCTGGTCCACAATCTGAACCCTTCTCATCATCTGTCGGACGATCACTTCTATGTGTTTGTCATTGATGTCAATTCCCTGGGATCTATAGACCTCCTGGACTTCATTGACCAGGTAGGACTGCACCGCATAGGGTCCTTTGAT
>SKYC01000096.1 GCA_007128085.1 Saprospiraceae bacterium
ACCCCTTTCGGCTTAAATCAACAACCGGAAGGGGTTATTTTTTTGACGCGTACTGACGGTGCCGGACAATCTGTTCTTTTACTGCTTCATGGCGATACTGATTTCGAGTTCGACTGTTTCGTCCAGCCTTTGTTCTATCCCTTCCTTGATTACTCTTATTTCTTCGTCGTCCAATGTTGTGGGAGAAACAAATACCACTGATAGATTCAGTGGATTTTTGCTCTTGAGGCGAACATCTCTGAGAATCACATTTTCCGTTTCCCACCCATCGAGTGCATTCACCACTCTGTGCTCGTAAATCATTTGATTGAAACTCAGGTACAGGGGTATGGAAAAAAGACCCACCACCACAAACCAAATAAATAGTCCTTTTGAGGCGAGCCGAAAAGGGCTGAAACCAAGGGCCATAAACGTAAGTGAGCCCGCGAGAACCATTCCTGTAAGATTGGTAAAAAGCAATAAAACCGCTCCGCTGAAAATCTGCCAATCCAACCAGCCCAGTCCGATTCCCGCCACGGCCAATGGGGGTACCAGAGCAACAGCAATGGCGACCCCGGCAAGTGTTTTGGCGATTTCTTCGCGCGCGTGCGCATAAGCTCCCGCAATACCGGACAATACGGCGATTCCGAGATCCACCAGGGTCGGCTTGGTGCGAATGAGAATTTCCGAATTGGCCGATTGAATGGGCGTTATCCACGTAATCAATACCGCAAAGAAAAAGGAAGCGGCCAGCCCGGCGAGAATGGTGCTGCTGCTGTCCCACACCAGCCGTCTGTCCTGTCGAAGACTGGCCATACTCAGCGATATGATGGGGGACATCAATGGCGCCAGTATCATCGCACCTATGACCACGGGCGAGGAGTTGGCAAAGAGACCGAGGGTCGCCAGACTGGTAGACAAGATCATTAAAACCATATAGGTGTTCTTCAATCGGGCATTGTCGCGCAGCACATTGAACAAATCCTTGAATTCCTCTGTCGATGCCCTTTTGACAAAGGGTACTTTTCTCTGCGACAATTCAGAAGCCGCTTCACCCGATGGCAATGCGTGGGTCTTGTAAATTTCCTTGGCCGAAGGACTCTCTTCGGAAATGGGTAGTAGCGAACCTCCTGCGATCTTCAATGCCTTCTTTTTAACACTTAAGTCCACTGAAGGAGAAGAGTGCTTTATTCCATCCACTTTGTATACCAAATCTTCCCTCCGCCCTTCAAATTGAATTTGGTCGGTTTTGATGTGAGCCCCAAAGCCGGGCAATGCGCTTTTTTTCCAAAGGGGGCGCAGTGCAAAATTCACCAACTCCAAAACGCTACGGGGACTGAGCAGCAGGGCGTGAAACATCCCGTCATTGACCACCATTTTTTCCGGAATATATCGCGACAACAGGGAATGGGTCTGATGCATGGTAACCATCACTCCGGCAACCGATGTTTTAATTTTGTGACCGTCACTCTTGGTGATTTCCAGTAAAAAAGGCTGGATTTTCAATAAGTTCCGCAGGTACTTCATTAATTTTTTCCACCTGCTCAATGGAAGCTCGATATTATTGTCGGTCAATTGGAAGGCACTTCCGATCACCACACTGGAAAAAACGGCCTCTCCATTGCAGTACATAAGATCCATTTCCACAGTATCGGGTTCACCCCTCAGGTGTTCCACTGCTTTTTCCATCTTCGGATCCACACCGGCCAGTTTGCAAAATAACTTTGCCCCGGGATGGGGCAGGACGGCAAAAGTGATGGATGCATCCATGAGCACATCCAGGTATTTTTTAATTTGATCATCGGATAAATAGAGCAAGAAAAAATCATTTTCAGAAACTGCCGGGGGGTTGTTTTCATCAAATCGCGCACTTTCTGTCACCAGGTCTTTGGTCAAGGGCAATAGGTTCTCATCGACATAGGATTGCTCTTCGGGGTCAAAAACCAGGGTAAAATTCATGCTCTATCTTTATTTCGGGAAAAATATCCATCGCGTACTCATCGATCGTCGCCTCCCAATTTTAAAATCCCTCTCCCCATTCAGGCCGGCTCCAACGATTTCTGCAGACAGCCGCCCCAGGCAGGAGAAATGGTCCGGGCAAAAATCCACCGGAAAAATACTTCCAAAAGCCGATCCACGCATTTCAGACAGGGTATTGAAAGGCCATCAAAATTCACATGGCTGCACCCATGAAGGATTAGTTTTCCACCATGCCTTTCTGGTCAATGTACTGGTTACATCTGTTGTATTTACAGGTAAAACTCAATTCTTTCCAGGCGGTGCCCAATTTCCCCTCAAAGCTCAATCCCTTATCTGTCCTTTTCAGATTGAATAGAAAGCGTGCCGATTGGGTTCTTTGGGCAGGTCGTACACTTTGAAGATCGGTGAATCCACTTTGATTGACCGCCTGTGATTGACCGACTTCCAAATCAATGGTCAGTTGATCCCAATCACAACCTTTCTCACAAGTGAGAATCACACTGGATCGATTGGTCTGGGTCAGGATCAGGAATTCTGCCAAATCTCCCTGATCAGACTGTGCATGCGTCTCGTTGAGAAGTCCAAAAAACAATAGGAAGGGAAGTATAAATATCGATTTTTTTAATGTGCTCATAGAATTTGATTTTTAATGATGGTCAATGAATGTCTGGTTTAGGACAAAAATAAAGAAAGCTTTCCTAATAGTCAAGTTTTTATGGGAATAGTATGCGGCCGGTGATTGAGCTGACACGAATAGAGTGGGTCAACGACCATGGACTATTTCAGCCAAAATTCTAAGTAGATAACAATGTTTTTAATTTATCTATTGCCGGGAAATGAGAGAACCTGGATTAGGAACCTACACCACCAATCTAAGTGCAGGGAACCAATCTGTGCCCTCTTTTCCTGTAGTGAGCCAACCTCTGTGCCCTCTGTTCCTCTGTGGTGAGTAAAAAAACATCAATAAAGTGGAATGGGCAATTCCCCCTGATGGCTTCCGTCTTTAGCGCTGAGTTCAAACAACACAAGCGTCAGTGACGAATGGGTTCTTATTTTCTCGACCTCAATAGTAAAATCAAAGGCGCCCCATTCCGGCCCTCCCGCATCGGCCGTGACAAAACCTTCTTTTAATTCTACGTGGCCGTCTTCCACCACCCAACTTACGGTTGCTTCAAAGACCCTGGCCTGTCCCTGTATCCGAAACGTATGTTCGCCTAACCTCTCTACCCACACGTCCCTAAATCGGTCATTGGCGTAGTATTCAGGTGGCGGGGGAATATCGGCCTTTTCCTCGGTGGTCTCTTCAGCGTCGAAAGTGGTTTCAGTAGTTTCGGAGTCGGTAGCGGTTTTTTCTTCGCCGGAGGTACTACAGCCTACCAGCAGTATTAGCAAGAATAGCATTGGGGTCAGTCTCATCGTTGTGTTTTTTGGGTGTTGAATTTTTTACCATGTCTCTTTTCACCGCTTATGATAGACAACTAAGAAAAGAAAATTCCAATTGCACTGAAACATTTAAAGAAGCTTTAACGTTCGAAAATAAAATGTAGCTAATGCCTCAATCCCGAACATACAGGATCATCCTCAATGAAGAGCCCGAAGGCGGGTTTACTGTCATAGTACCT
>SKYC01000287.1 GCA_007128085.1 Saprospiraceae bacterium
AATTCAAAAATACAAAAAAATCTGTCAATGGTGTGAATTTGGAACGCCCGGTTCGATTTAGCCCGGGTGAACTATGTCGTCTCAACGACGGCTGCAAGCCCGCCCGCTTCGCTAAAATGAAACATTCTATAAGTGTAAGAACACAAAGCGTGAGGTTTCGACAAATCTTCAGGTGAGAAAACCACGACATTGGGGTAATTTCCGGTGAAATACCAATCTCCGAGGTGATTGGGACAGGCTTTGTGCAAACCCTGGCCTTGATCAAATACCCAACTTACTACCATCCCATAATATAAGTATAAGTCAATATTGCGAATCCAAAGTTTGCCACAATCCTAAAAACTATCCAAAATTTGAGCTTTTGGTAACCCTCAGGTTTATATCTATTATTTTGTAAAAGCAAATAGACTGAAAGTAACAAAGCTATAATAAATAGTAGAAGCAAAATATATAATATGATGCCTTCTACTTCCATTCTCCAGACAATTGAATAAATAATATACAGCACAATGGAAATAAAATTTGTATATAGATCCAGCTCCCGGATAAAAATATTTTTTTTGTGACCGTTTAAAGTATTCATTTTCTCTGTTTAACTTTTTATGAACGATTGACTGCAAGAGAACAAATCAGGACAACATGGTTAAATTCAAAAATACAAAAAAATCTGTCAATGGTGTGAATTTGGAACGCCCGGTTCGATTTAGCCCGGGTGAAATATGTCGTCTCAACGACGGCTGCAAGCCAGCCCGCTTCGCTAAAATGAAACATTCTATGAGTGTAAGAACACAAAGTGTAAGGTTTCGCCAAATCTTCAGGTGAGAAAACCACGGCAGTGGGTGGCCAGGTGTTGATTGAAAACATCCAATCAATAAGCCCTCACATTTTTCTTTTCCATGTAATTCATAAAGGCCCGGTTGGCCACTGCGTTGCCTCCGGCAGTGGGGTAATTTCCGGTAAAATACCAATCTCCGAGGTGATTGGGACAGGCTTTGTGCAGACCCTTTACCGTTTGATAAATGACTTTTACATCGACTTCTACTTCCGGGGGGGTCAGCAATTTTGCGATGCGGTCAGAGATCTCTTCATCGGAAAACTGATCGTAAAGAGGAATCAATTCGTTTTTGATTTCTGCTTTGGGCAGGTCTTGTTGATCCACGCATTTTTGATAGGCCTCCTCCAGAAGATGTTCCTTACCGTTTTCCTGCAGGAGTTCTACCATCGCCCTGAAAGCCACAAACTGACCCATTTGGGACATGTCGATGCCGTAGCAATCGGGATATCTGATTTGCGGAGCAGAGGAGAGAATGACCATCATCGAGGGCTTCAGTCGATTCGCGATCCGTATGATGCTGTTTCGCAGAGTGGTTCCCCGGACAATGGAGTCGTCCAGTAAAACCAGTTTGTCTTTGTGATTTTTGACAATGCCGTAGGTGACGTCGTAGACGTGAGAAACCATGTCACCCCGCACCACTTCGTCTGCAATGAAGGTGCGCATTTTGGCATCCTTGACGATGATTTTTTCGACCCTCGGCCGCACGTTGAGAATTTTCTTCAAATCGCTGTCTTTGGGTTGGTCTCCCAGCTCAGCGATTTGTTTTATTTTCCTTTTGTTGAGGTATTTTTCTATCCCGTCAATCAACCCATAAAAGGCCGTTTCTGCCGTATTGGGTACGGATGACCAAACGGTATTTTCGATATCGTTATCGATGGCTTGCAATACATTACCAGTCAATTGCTCGCCCAATTGTTTTCGCTCCAGATAAATATCGCGATCTGTACCCCTGGAAAAATAAATGCGCTCAAAAGAACAGCTCAATCGGGGGCCAATTTCAATAAAGGGCTCCTCAAAAATCCGACCGTCTTTTTTTACGATTAGCGCATGCCCCGGCTTCACCTCTTTGACTTGGTGGTATCGCACATTCATGGCCGTCTGAATGGTGGGCCGCTCCGATGCAGCAACCACGATTTCGTCGTCTGAATAGTAGAAGGCAGGACGAATGCCGTTGGGGTCTCTCAATATAAAGGCGTCTCCGTGGCCGATCATGCCGCCCATCACATAGCCCCCGTCAAATTTTCTGCACGCCCTTTTCAGCAATCGGCTGATATCCAAATGTTCGAAAATCAATTCATTAATTTCTGCGTTCGAGTATCCGTCGGGTTTGAACCAGGTGTAGAGTCTCTCGACTTCATCGTCGAGGAAATGACCCAGTTTTTCAAGCACGGTAACGGTATCGGATTGTTCTTTGGGGAACTGACCCAATTCCACCAATTCTCTGAACAATTCGTCCACATTGGTGAGATTGAAATTTCCAGCCAATACCAGGTTTCTGGTCATCCAATTGTTTTGTCGGATAAAAGGATGGACGCTCTCTATGCTGTTGCTTCCATGGGTTCCGTATCTGAGGTGTCCCAGGTAAACTTCACCTACATAGGGTTTGTGTAATTTTAACCACTCAGGGTCGCTGTATTGCTCTTCGGTCACATCTTCAAAATGGCTGTAAATACCGGCAAAAAGATCCTTGAGATAATTGGCTGAATTGCTTCTTTTCCTGGATATGTAACGGGACCCCGGGGGCAAGTCCAGTTTGATGGTCGCCAAGCCCGCACCATCCTGACCGCGATTTCGCTGTTTTTGGAGCAGCAGTTGCATTTTATTCAATCCAAAAAGGGCGGTTCCGTACTTTTCTTTGTAAAACGATAGAGGTTTTAAAAGCCTTAAAAAAGCCAGGCCACATTCGTGTTTTATTTGATCAGACATTTAGGATAGATTGAATTAATGGCAAAATTAAGCCCAAATGGGGGAATAATCCGCTTAAAAGTTGAATAATTTAAAGCCGTTTGCTCTTTCCGGTTTCACGAAACGCATAAAAAAACTGCTTAGTCTTTTGCGAACGAAAGTTCTATGAGTGCATCGTATTTCTTTCCGCTTTCAGAATCGACCAGGTCAAAAATATTGATTTCCGCCGCCAATGATCCTCCGGTATACTCCGTGCTGTAAAAGGTGATTTCCATTTTGCTTTTGTCGATCTCACCATCAAAACCGAGGCAATCCAAATGGAGGTACTTCGTCAGCCATTGATTCGGCGTGTCCGGGATGAGCTCCAATTCAAATTGCATACACTCGTGCTGGCCACTCATCGAAATGTGCGTTATTTCGTTCTGTTCATTGACTTCGGGTTTTAGAATCAACTGGTTCTCCGGATTGTCGAATAAAAGGTGGTAATTGCCGTAGAGTTCTCCACCGGAGCTGGTAAACAATCGAATGTCCACTTCCAGACTCAAGCCGGGGTCAAAACAGCGGAATAGCTCTATATCAATTTCACTGTTCAGGTCGCGGGTCATGGGTTCTGTAAGGGGTGCCCCCGCTCCATCGATTAGGTGCCAGGTCAAGGTCTGCATCTGCAAACAAGAGGGGATAGCCCATGGCTGAACAGGTGCATTTAACAGAGACAAAATGCGGTGGTTCTCTCCAAAATTTTTCATGGCGTAACTCGGCTCCGGCAGTTCACCGCTGCAGTCCCGCGCATCGATGGACACGATCTGAGGGTTGAACTCCGCAACTTCAATGG
>SKYC01000340.1 GCA_007128085.1 Saprospiraceae bacterium
AAAATGCGTGTTGTTTGTGAATAAAGACGTTCTTCTTTCGATTGATAGGGCTAATTTAAAAAAACAATGGGAAATTTTATAATTTATGATGGATTTTAGGCGTTTTTTGCGATTTGTTACTACTAGCATATGACTGCCTTCGAGAGCCCTTCGACTCAGGGACCACCTCAGGCAGCGGATAGTGGAGGCTGGTAACGATAATCCGGTGGCTGAGGCTCTCGAAGCCAGCGGAAATATATCCCCATAATCGCACTAACCTTATATAGAATGAGTACACGACAAAAAAAACCCGTCGGGATGACCGACGGGTTTTATAAAAACTCAATTTTTTAGCAACGGGAAAAATCCATCACATCATACCTGGCATACCTCCCATACCGGGTGCTCCTCCATGCATTCCGCCATCGTTGGAGTCATCCTCGGGCAAGTCACTTACCACACATTCGGTAGTAAGCACCATGGAGGCTATAGAAGCTGCATTTTCAAGTGCGATTCTCGCCACTTTTGTGGGATCGATCACTCCGTTTTCTTTGAGGTCTTCGTACTTGTCGGTTCTGGCATTGTAACCAAATCCGCCTTTACCATCCAGCACTTTATTGAACACCACTGAAGCTTCTTGCCCTGCATTTTCGGCAATAATTCTCAATGGTTCTTCCAGTGCTTTTCTCACGATGGCAATTCCGATGTTTTGATCCTCATTTTCGCCTTCCAGTTTGTCGAGAGATTGGATGGCCCGGACAAAAGTGACTCCACCTCCGACAACGATGCCCTCTTCTACTGCGGCACGGGTTGCGTGAAGTGCATCGTCCACTCGGTCTTTTTTAGACTTCATCTCTACTTCGCTGGGCGCACCTACATAGAGGACAGCTACACCACCGGCCAATTTAGCCAATCGCTCCTGCAGTTTTTCACTGTCGTAATCAGAAGTCGTGGTTTCAATTTGCTGCTTGATCTGATTGATTCTGGCGTCGATCATGTCCTGCTCACCTTTTCCATTCACGATGGTGGTGTTGTCTTTGTCGACAGTGATCTTTTCAGCACTTCCGAGGTGATCGAGCTCAGTATTTTCGAGCTTGTACCCTTTCTCTTCGGAAATAACGGTACCTCCGGTCAGAACGGCAATGTCTTCAAGCATGGCTTTCCTGCGGTCTCCAAAGCCCGGTGCCTTTACAGCAACCACTTTGAGTTGTGCGCGCAGTCTGTTGACTACCAGCACACCCAATGCCTGACTCTCGATGTCTTCAGCAATGATCAAGAGCGGACGTCCGGCATTCATCACTTTTTCCAGTATGGGAACAATGTCCTGCATATTGGAGATTTTCTTGTCGTAAATCAGGATGAATGGGTTTTCGTATTCGGAAACCATATTTTCACTGTTAGTGACAAAATATGGAGACAGATAACCGCGGTCGAACTGCATACCGATTACTTCGTCTACGTAAGTTTCGGTACCCTTTGCTTCCTCGACAGTGATGACGCCATCTTTGGTTACCCGCTTCATGGCATCGGCTATCAACTTTCCGATTTCATCGTCATTGTTGGCAGAGATGGAAGCCACCTGCTTAATTTTTTCAAAATCGTCACCTATGATGGTGCTTTGATTTTTGATGTGATCGATCACCAGGGTAATCGCTTTGTCAATTCCCCTTTTCAAATCCATGGGATTGGCACCTGCCACCACATTTTTGAGTCCTGCGCGCACCATTGCCTGTGCAAGAACGGTTGCAGTGGTGGTTCCGTCTCCGGCTATATCAGCGGTTTTTGAAGCCACTTCTTTGATCATTTGAGCACCCATGTTTTCCACAGCGCCCTTGAGCTCTATTTCTTTGGCAACGGTTACTCCGTCTTTGGTAATGTGGGGAGCTCCGAATGATTTCTGGAGCACTACATTTCTCCCTTTGGGTCCGAGAGTCACTTTTACGGCATTGGCTAATGCATCAATACCTTTTTTTAAGCCCTCTCTCGCTTTTGAGTCATAACTTATTTCTTTGGCCATATTATTTTTAATATTTTAGTTATACAATTGATTAAAACGAAAAAAATGGAAAATTACAATATCACCAGGATATCGTCTTCTCTCATAATGATATAATCTTGTCCTTCGTAGGATATTTCCTGACCGGCGTATTTCCCGTAAAGAACGATGTCTCCGGCCTGAACGGTCATGAGGTTGCCCTCTTTTCCGGGGCCTACGGAAATGACCTCACCTCTCTGAGGTTTTTCCTTGGCAGTATCGGGAATGATGATTCCCCCTTTGGTTTTCTCCTCAGCCGGTGAAGGCTTAATTACTACTCTATCACTGATAGACTTCATATTCAATAGATGTTTTGTTTGTTAAAAAATTATAGTCACACATTTTAACTATCATAAGCTATGCCAAACCACTTGTGTATGACAAATTAGCATATTATGCTGCCACGGGAATCATAAATGTGCCTTGGGTTTGCCATAATGACAAAAGGCCCGACTGAATAGCCGAGCCCTTTTTTTATAAATATGGGTTTTGGTAATCTAGTTATTTTTTAAAATCCTCCGGGTACCGTTGGCGACACAAAGAAAGTGGCCAGTATGCACAAACTGAATAGGACAATGGCCAGTCCCCAGGTCAATTTTTCAACGAAATCGGTGGACTTGGCTGCGCCAAACATCTGATTGGCACTTTGCCCGCCGAAAGTAGAATCCACTCCCCCTCCCTTGGGGTTTTGGATCAGTACCACCATTGTGAGGATCACACAAACGATGGCTATCAAGATTGTAATTCCTACCAACATATCTGAAAATTTTTAGGTCTTTTTTATTTTGGCTGCAAAGTAACTACTTTTTTCCGGATATTTCAAACTTAAAAGACGATACATTTCATTGGCCTCCTCACTATGCCCCTGGGAGGCGAGTAAATTTGCCAGGGTTTCAGTGGCTATATCCGGTTGTAATTCAAGCTCTTTGGGCGGTTTTCCCTTGGATTTTGTCTTCTTTTTTTTCTTCTTCTTTTTTTTCTTGGCCTTTATTTTTTTTTCGTCCTTAGCGGGTTCAATCTCTTCCTTTTCAGGAGCCTGAGTGATCCCGGGTTCTTCCCCGGCATCGTCTTTCTCAGCAGTTTCTGCCCGTTGGCTGTTGTCGAGGGATTTTAACCAACCGATAAAATCTGATCCACCGGCTTCTACCCTGGTCTCCCAGGGCTCTTTCCGGGCTGTTGTTTTTTGTTGAATGCCCTCAAAATCTTCTCCTTTGTTCTCCTGTTTTTCCTCCCTCCGAAGTGGTGGGTTAGAGTCCGTATTTTCTTCCTCACTTTGAGAAGAAGTCGGTAAATCGGCGGAGGGTTCTTCAGGGGAATCGAGAGGAGCGCTTTCTTCGATTTTTTTCGCCTCGCCCTTTCCGTTTTGGGAGTTTTGTGATATCTGCTCTACAGATCTAAAATAGGAGAGTCGATCGTTCATGTAGATGCTTTGATCGGCAATTTCTTCTTTGCTCATTTCGCCTTTGGACAGGTTGCGCCGGATCATTTCCCAACGCAGGTTTACAGACAGCGGAAATTTTTCGAACAAGGAAGTCAATTCCTCGTCCGCGAGGTGTT
>SKYC01000224.1 GCA_007128085.1 Saprospiraceae bacterium
GTTCTTGACCTAAAGCCTGCTTAGTTACTGATCTTGTGTACGTTTAAAATGACCGCTAAAGATAATAGCGCATGTTTAAGCTTTCTATCGCCGTGAAATCATTAACTGAACCCGGATCGTATGGCAATTATAAGCAATAAAAAATTGCGAATATTTAAAGTCCTAAACATCCTTAACTGGATTTTTGTGCTAATTTTAATAGGGGCAATACTTAATGCAATAGCAATAATTGTAGGTTTATACCAAAGCTATTATAATCTATTTTTTTTAGTAGGTGTATTTTTATTCCTGGGTTTTCTTGGACTATATCAATTGATCATTATGATTGTTTATGGCTTTAATTTGAGATTATTAGATCAAAAGACTAGTAATTGGTATTCGGTTTATTGGCTAATGGTTTTTTTTCTATTTATTTTCATGATAAAATACCATTTTGACAATAGTAACATAGCCTTCGTTATTGTGTTGACACTAACCATTGTGTCAATAATCTTATGCCTTTATATCTCCCGTGCCATGTCCAAAGTTAATGAATTTGAGGGATCTTTTAAATAGGGCGTAGAATTTTAATGGCTTCTCCTACTCTAAAGATAAAACGCTCCCGTCAATTTTTTAAACTCTGCGGTATATTCCCCTTTCCGATCACTGATCACAAGTTCTTCCACTTTTATAGGTGATAAGGATTCGGAGCCGTAAATAAATTCAAGCATCATTCGGTGTGGCTTTTTATCCGGATGAGGCCGTACCATACATTTTCTAAGGCAGTGAAATTCAGTTTTAGTGCAATATTCCAGCATCTGTTTTCCGGATTCATTGTCAAGAATTACACTTAACTTTCCACCTGTAGTCAGCCAGTTTTTTCCGCAGTTCATTAGGGTCTTGAAGGAAAGCGTATGCGTATGTTTGGATTGAGTGCGGTGAGGGTCGGGTGAGCTTAAACTGTCGTTGAAAAAAGGGGGATTGCTTACAATGTGATCATAAGAAAAAGGACTCATTTGAGAAAAATCCTGAAGAAGGACATTTATCCGATCACCCCATGGCGATTTTTTCACATTGTGTTTTGCCAGGGTCGTCGCCTTTTTGGAAATATCAATGGCCGTAATTTTTAATCTTGGAAAGCGCTGTGCCATCATAAGAGATAGTATCCCGGTTCCCGTTCCTACTTCGAGCAGGTGGACGGAGTTTTCTGCACGGGTCCAGGCTCCCAGAAGAATGGCATCCGTAGTCAATGGCATGACTTGCTTGTTTTGATGCAATGCGAATTCTCTGAATTGGAAAACAGAGCTTTTAGGACGCTTCATTTCACTGCTGTATAATTAAGGGTTGTATGTGGTGTCTACTCCCTATCTGATATTTGATGAAATAGGTCTGAGCAGGCCATCCGCTGAGGTTCAGTGATTCAATTGGACCCTGGGAAGCCGGGTGGTATTTTGATTTTAAGAGTTGGCCCCGGTTGTCAAAAACCATGACCGTATGAGGGGCCATTTCGTCGACTACATCCATGTTAAACCAAACTTTACCTCTTGAAGGATTGGGATAGGTGTAAAAGAAAGGTTCTTCAACAGTGTAATCGGAGGTATTGACAAAACATTCTTGAGGGACGCTTTCGCACCATCTGGCCTCAAATTCCTGACGGAATATATTGGTGATTTCGAGGCTGTGAATAATCAGTGTGTTTTCATCATTGTGATTGTTGGCTCGGTTGGTCCAATTGTGGGATCCGGTGATGACTTTGGGAGTGCCGTTCTGTTCGTCAGCGTCAATCAGGGCGTATTTGTGGTGTAATTGTACGCCGTTTACAGAATTGGCATATACGTTGACTCCATTGCTTTTTAGCCGGTTATATCGCGTGCCGTTGGCGTCGATATCGTGAATCAACCCCCGCACATTGAGTCCCTGATGGTGTTTTTGAATAATAACTTCTGACAGGGGGTTAAAGGTGAAAAGCAAAAGTGCAAATGAAATACTTTCCTCTGCATCAAAAAGGGCATTGGAAATGTGGAAGGCTGTATTGTCTGATGGTGAAAAATATGACTCAACGGGTATTTCCCCGATCATCAACCAATGAGGGGTGTTGTCTCTTTTGTTTTCACCGAACCTGGAATTCGACAGATCCGGTACCGGACCATCGCTTCCCCACATTTCCTCAAACTCCATTTCGTATATTCTGGTGAGACTCTGGTCTTGAATGAACAACATATTGTTGTTGTCGGTGGCGATCTGTTGGGTAGTCAAATTGGTCGATCCCATCAATGTCCAGCTGTTTTCCGAATCCTCTGCATCGATGGCCAAAAACTTGTGATGCATGATTCCCTGGTCGTCATTCCTCTTTAGGACTTCAAATGCCAATGACCTGTTCAATGCCGTGTTGGCATTGGATCCCTCGGCGATGTACCTGACCCTGACACCTCTGTTCCCGGCCTGATTCAAAGCGTCTACAATTTCAACCCTGTTGTTATTAAAGGCTGCTACATCTATGGTGTACCGGGCCTGATTGATTTTGTCGATGATGGCATCCCTGAGTACTGTCCCCGATGTACTTTCGGGTGAATAACCCAGAGACAGATCGGTATTCACCGGACTGTTAAAATACACTTTAAAAGTGCCGGAAGACTCCGAACGGGTGACAAAAGGGTAGTGGTGAAGGGTGTCGGTAAGGCCTTCTTCGTTTTTATACGCAAGTGACAGATAATATATTCCAGCCGATTGAAGGCCTTCAATAATTTGACTTTCAGTTTCTTTGGCTTCTGCTTCAATCCAATCTGTTTTTCCCAACACTTTATAGGCGATCAATTCCTTGTCTCCTTTGATCTCTTTTAGCTCTAAGTGATTTTTTCCGATGTCCAATAGGGGAACAGCGGGATTCTGAGTCCAATGATTCGATTGTGCTCTGAGGTCGGTGTCGATACAAAGCCAGGACGTCAACAGACAACAGCCAAAAATCAAAGCGGCTTTTAATTTTACGGACAACAGGTTCCTCATGGAGTAATGTCTTTTATAAACCCGACTTCTTTGTTGGGGGTTTTGGAGTGCAAAAATAAGGAATTATTCGATCATTGAATTTTGGGGCCGCTGAAATGACATAGGTATAAATGCGATATGGAGGGAAGGAATGATATATCCCTTATCCCTTGCGTGCTGATGAATGGAATGAATCAATTTTGCAGGCCTGTACAGAGTACTCTCGGAAGGGAGTTTATTTAAAAACTTTTATGTTGTCCACTCTGTACGTAGTTGTATTTCCCTGAGGATTGGAGCCTTCGTAAACAAAAGCAATGTGCGCTGTTCCAGGAAACTGTCCGAGACCAATGGTTCCCGAACCAACAAACTCCCAGCGATCGTCGTCGGGTCCTGCAATATTTGCTCCCAGTTCAGTCCAATCAGCTTCGGTGGGGTCACCGCCGTCGTAATTGTTGGAAATGTAAACTTTTAAACCGTCGTGGACGTGAAATCCCTGAGCAGACTCAAATTCGAGTTTTACCTGAGCGTCAATTTCGAGTTCCGGTGTAATCAGCCACATTTTGTTGGCGGCATCCGGAGATTGAAAGGCCGATGCGGTGCCGAA
>SKYC01000212.1 GCA_007128085.1 Saprospiraceae bacterium
AAAAAGAGACTTTTCCATTTTTACCGGTCCGCCCTACAATGGTTCTGAATTTGCAGGCGGGGAGGTGTTTGATCAGTCCATAGGTATGCCGGGGCGATTTGTTTCTCCGAATATAACACCCTACGGAATTGGCGATTGGACAGACGGAGAGCTTTTTAGGGTGATTACTTCCGGGGTAAAAAAAGATGGGGAACCCATTTTTCCCATTATGCCCTACCACAATTACGGGAAGATGGATTCAGAGGACATCAAATCCGTCATCGCTTACCTTCGCACACTTGAGCCGATTGAGAACGATCCTCCTCCAAGCAAAGCTGATTTTCCCATGAATTTGTTAATGAGAACGATGCCAAATCCTCCTGAGTTCTCACCCAAACCTCCAAGAACCGATCTTTTGGCCTATGGAAAATACCTGTTTAATGCAGCCGCCTGTGGCGATTGCCATACGAAGTTTGAAAAAGGTGAGTTCGTAGGTCCGACAGGAGGTGGAGGAAGAGAATTTGGTTTCCCGGATGGCAGCGTAGTCAGGAGTCCGAATCTGACTCCCCACGAATCGGGGCTGATGCACTTTACCCGGGAGAGTTTTGTCGCCAGATTTAAAATGTACGCAGACACCTCGCTGGTTTTGCCCGCAGTGAAACCGGGTGATTTTCAGACCATTATGCCCTGGACCATGTATGCCGGAATGACGGAAGAAGATCTGGAGGCCATATACGAATACCTGATGTCTCTCGAGCCATACGACAATCGAGTAGATATTTTTACAGCAGCAATTAATTAATTAATCACTATAAAACTTACATACATTATGATTTCTAGAAAATGGTACTTACTCATTGCACCTTTTTTAATTGGCAGTTCACTGCTTGTGTCTTCCTGCAGCAGTGACGATGACAACGGGCCGTCTCAGGAGGAGATGATCGAGCAGATGTTGTCTGAAGTCAGGCAGTTGACAACCGGCCTGCAAACCATGGAAGCGGCCGCTGCTGCGGGCTGGGATACCGATCTGTCTGGCTGTGTGGAACACCCTGTGGAGGGTGGAATGGGGCATCACATCGCGAGAATGGAGTACATCGATGGCCGCGTCAATCATCTGGAACCACAGATATTGTTGTTCGAACCCCAAGCCGATGGTACTTTTGAATTGGTCGGAGTGGAATACATTGTGCCATTTGCCATTTTGCCGGCCGATGAAGATCCTCCCGAGTTGTTTTTCCACCCCTTTCACCACAACCATCAGCAGGGAATATGGGCCTTACACGTGTGGACAGAAAAAGAGAATCCCAGTGGTGTTTTTTACGACTGGAACCCCAATGTCAGTTGTGAACACGCACCACCCACTCAAGAGGAACTCATCGAACAGATGTTGACAGAAGTCAGGGAGTTAACAGCCGGCCTGCAAACCATGGAAGCGGCTGCCGCTGCCGGGTGGGATACCGACCTATCTGGTTGTGTCGAACATCCCGAGGAAGGGGGAATGGGGCACCACATTGCACGGATGGAATACATCGATGGCCGCGTCAATCACCTGGAGCCACAGATACTGTTGTTTGAACCTCATGCCGACGGCTCGTTTGAATTGGTGGGAGTGGAGTATATTGTACCTTTTGCGATACATCCGGCCGATGAAGATCCTCCGGAATTGTTTTTTCACTCCTTTCATCAAAACCACCAGCAGGAAATATGGGCCTTGCACGTGTGGACCGAAAAAGAAAATCCCAGCGGTACTTTTTACGACTGGAATCCCAATGTGAGTTGCAATTGAGGTAAAAAGCAGTTTTTATTGCGAATTAAATGGGCGATCTCCGAAGGTGTGGGGTCGCCTTTTTTTAGCTCACCACAGAGGACACGCTTGCCCCCCTCCAACGAGTTGGGGGCACGGCAACTGGTTGGCGGGAAGGACACATAGAATGATGTAATGATCCTTTCGAAAGATGAACTTATAGAAATTGGAAAATCAAATGGAATATCGACCTTTCCTATAAAAGCGCAGAGATTAAGAATTCAAACTGCAAACCTCCGTGCACTTTGAATATTCCCCCAACTACTGAGCAAAAAATTTCAAACAGATGAAACGGTCCACGAGCGAACGATCTCAAAGAGTGAATGTCCGGGGGACATTCAAGTGAGCGAACCGCAAAGCGGGTGGGCTGCATTTACTGCCGGACACAAAGATGAACGAACGGTCCCAACGGGTGAAGGTCCGGGGGACCTTCAAGTGAGTGAACCTCGAAGAGGGCGGGAAAGCAAATTTCACGTCTGCAGTCAATCGCAAGGAATAAAATTTAAACAGATGAAACGAGCATGAACTTTTTTAATCAAAAAATTCACAAAGGTGAATGATTAAAATAAGTTGCATGCGAGTTCCTGAATGTATTCAATTTTTTTGCATATTTTATGCGTACAAAAAATTTCAAACAGATGAATTGAACCATTGAGGTGTTGGAGGCTTTTATCTAAAACCACTCTATGTTTGCCGATCTCATTTTAGAAATCGAAAAAAATATTCAACATGCCTCTAAGTCAGCAGATACCGTATCGGAGCGAGGAGTGGACTGGCACCTCCATCACACCATTAAAGTGCTTGTATCCATTTGCATTGCTTTAAAAGAGTCGAAAAACAAGAGCTACCGACCTCGTTTTTCTTGGGTGAAATCGTTTATTTTGGTGACGGGCTATATTCCCAGGGGCCGGGGAAAGTCTCCAAAGGCTTTTAACACCTGTGAGAAAGTTTCCGAGGAAGATCTGAGAGAAATGTTGGAGGAGGCCAAATATCAATTAAAGAGCATTGAAGACCTGCCCTCTGATCGCTTTTTCCGCCACCCCTATTTTGGAGACTTCAATCTGAAACAGGCGAGAAAATTTATAAAAATACACAGTTGGCACCATTTGAAGATTGTTCGCGATATAGTGCGAGAATAAAAGCACCGTAGATGGAGCTTGTCCCCCAAGGGGGGAACATCATTGTAGCCTTTTGGTGAGAAATAGCCAAATTAATGAGTAAATCCAGACAAAAGAAAAGAAATCATGGGTAAACGAAGGCTACATATTTAAAAAGAATAAAACAATACAGTATATTTACCCAGAAAACCAGAAACCAAAAAACCAGAAAAATGAAAAACCTCCTTAATCCGACCTTAATTCTTTTGGCGATTTTCATCCTTTCTTGTCAAAACCAGGAGCAAGAGCAAAATGGGTATGAAATCACGGGAAACATAAGCGGAATTCCCGATAGTACGATGATCTATCTGAAAAATACCAGTACGAGCGAAATCTTTGACAGTACCATGGTCATCGGGGGTGAGTTTTTATTAACGGGACAATTGGAAAGCGAGCCTGAACAAATTTTGTTAAATACAATCGTTGATGATGATTTTATTTACTCCAATTTGTTGATAGGAAATGAAAAGGTGATAGTCGAAGGAGACATAAAGGATTTTCCCTGGGAGTTGAATATTACAGGCTCAAAAACCCAGGATGAATTCAATGAGTTGAATGATTTGACAAAAAAACACAGAATTAAAAGGGATTCTTTAGTCAGAAGTATTTCTATGCTCTCTC
>SKYC01000402.1 GCA_007128085.1 Saprospiraceae bacterium
CTTCAAAACTCACTCATTGTCTGGACCACTGATTTATTTGATTTCCAGATTTCTCTGATTTTTTTGGTGGAACTTGGTATTTACCATTCGTTTAGATTGCTAACTTTTTAAAATTATCGCGATGCTTTGCCTTTGCCACGCCAAGGCCTGGTAAACTCCCTTTGCCACGCCAGGGCGTGGTAAACTCCCTTTGCGCCTTTCCGCGGGCTTTTCGGAAAAATGACCGACGGGCATTTAAAATAAAACCGGAGGTAAACATGTTTGCGCTAAAGCTGTTTTTTATATCTTTATCGGTTAAACCCCTTCAAAAAATACATGACATCCAAAATTGCTAAAAATTCTCCAAGAGTGAAAACTACCGGCTCATCGAGTCGGTATCAAATTCATATCAAGGGCGCCAAAAGCAACAACCTGAAGAATATTGAATTGGTGCTGCCCAAAGGAAATCTCATCGTCGTCTGCGGTTTGTCGGGTTCCGGTAAATCCTCACTGGTCATGGACACCCTTTATGCCGAAGGACAGAGGCGATATGTGGAGAGTTTGTCCTCCTATGCCCGCCAGTTTATGGAACGCATGAAAAAACCGGATGTCGAATTCATCAAGGGACTGAGCCCGGCCATTGCCGTGGAACAAAAAACCGCCAATCGAAATGCCCGCTCCACGGTCGGTTCTACCACCGAAATTTACGATTTTCTTCGGCTTTTATACGCCAGAGCCGCAAAGACCATATCGCCCGTTTCCGGCAAAGAAGTCATACGACACCAGGTATCCGATATCGTGGATTACATTCTGTCGCTTGATGAGGGCAGTAAAATCATTTTAACCAGTCCACTCAATGGCTCCTCCGACCGAACTTTAAGTGAGGAGATAAAAATCCTCATTCAAAGGGGATTCACCCGGGTAATGCGTGAGGGCCAACAGGTTTATCTGGAAGATTTGCTGGATAGCGGAGAGGGGTTTCTGAATAAAAAACCAAAAGATCTCGATGCGGGTTTACGGATAATCGTGGATCGCTTTGTGGTGAAAAAAGGAGAGGAAGAGCTGAAAAGGAGAATGGCGGATTCCGTTCAGACAGCCTTTATAGAAGGCGGCGGAAGTTGTTGTGTAGAATCGCCCGGGGGTGAAAAAAAGGTTTTCAACAATCGCTTTGAAGCAGACGGCATTACTTTTTTAGACCCCACCCCCAACCTTTTTAATTACAACAACGCCTACGGTGCCTGCCCGAGCTGCGAGGGGTACGGAAAAGTGCTCGGCATCGATGAAAACAAAGTCATCCCCAATCCCGGTCTTTCGATTTATGAGGGCGCAGTGGCTTGTTGGTCGGGGGCAAAATCCGACCGGTATCTACAAAAAGTAATCGATCACGCGCACGAATACAAACTCCGCGTTACCACCCCGTACAGGGACCTGTCCGACAGTGAAAAAGAATTGCTTTGGAAGGGAACGCCTCTCTTCAAGGGAATTGACGATTATTTTGCACGGGTAGGATCCAAGAGTTACAAAATTCAAAACCGGGTTCTGTTGTCGCGCTACAGAGGCCGAACCCGCTGTCCGGTTTGTAAGGGCAGCCGTTTGAAAAAAGAAGCACTTTATGTTCTTTACAACGGAAAACATCTGGGGGAATTGATGAACCTCCCCATCAGGGATCTCCACCGGTTTTTCGTCGACCATCAACCGGATGAAACCACCGCAAAAATCGCCGACCGACTGTTGCTCGAAATAAAAACACGCCTGGGCACTATGGTCAGAATAGGCCTCGGTTACCTCACCCTGGATCGGATATCCTCTACGCTCAGTGGTGGAGAACTGCAGCGAATCAACCTCACACGTTTATTGAGTTCCAACCTGACCCAATCCCTCTACATTCTGGATGAACCCAGCATCGGCCTCCACCCCAAAGACACCCATAACCTCCTGCAGGTACTCAAAGACCTGAGAGACCTGTCCAATACCGTAATCGTGGTAGAACACGAAGAGGACATCATCAGAAATGCCGATTACCTACTCGAAATTGGACCCGGTGCGGGAATAAACGGCGGTGAAGTGGTATTCAGCGGTGCGATAAAAGACATGTTTGCAGACGCGTCCAACAGTCTGACAGCCGCCTACCTGAAGGGCACCCAAATGGTAAAAATACCCAACAACAGAAAAAAACCCACGGAATTTTTAGAGTTGAAGGGTGCCAGGTGCCACAATATAAGGGATATCGATGTGAGCATTCCACTCAATGCACTGACCGTAGTTACCGGTGTATCCGGATCCGGAAAATCCACTCTGATAAGAGAAGTGCTCTACCCTGCGCTCCGGCAAAAACTGGGCGATGATTACATTCACCAGGGTGACCGTTGGCAGTCCTTGGAAGGGGCTTACAATTCGCTCAATCATGTGGAATGGGTATCTCAAAAACCCATAGGAAGATCGTCGAGATCCAATCCGGTCACCTATATCAAAGCTTACGACGAGATCAGAAAACTGATGAGCGATCAACAGCTGTCAAAAATAAAGGGATACGAACCCCGGCACTTCAGTTTCAACGTAAAGGGAGGGCGCTGCCCGGAATGTGAAGGAGAGGGATACGTAACAGTAGAAATGCAGTTCCTCGCGGATGTGTCTCTGTTGTGCGATAACTGCAAGGGAAAGCGGTTCAAACACGACGTCCTGCAGGTAAAATACAGGGGTAAAAACATATACAACATCCTGGAGATGTCCGTAGAAGAATCGCTCGATTTTTTCCGCGAAGAACCCAATATTGTAAAAAAACTTCAACCACTGAGCGATGTGGGCCTCGACTATATCAAACTCGGCCAGTCCTCCAGCACGCTCTCAGGGGGGGAGGCACAGCGCGTCAAACTGGCTTCCTTTCTGCTATCCGGCAGTCAGGGCCAAAACACCATCTTCATTTTTGATGAACCCACCACAGGACTGCATTTTCACGACATTAACAAACTGCTAAAAGCCCTTTCAGACCTCATGGACAATGGACATACGGTTTTGATTATAGAGCACAATTTAGAAGTGATTAAAAGTGCAGATTGGGTGATTGACCTCGGTCCCGAAGGAGGCGATCGGGGAGGAGAGCTCGTTTTTCAGGGAAATACCACCGATTTGACGGAAGTAAAAAATTCCCATACCGGAAAATTTCTGCGGGAGAAGTTATTGAGCGAAAAAGGTCAAAAGGGTTAAATCCGGATTACTTGATTTCAACATCAAAAACCAATGGAGTGGCCTGGTTGTTTACTCCATCTCTGACTTCCAAATAAAACTTGTAATCCCCCCTTACCAAAGAATTGGGAATTTCAAACTCGATACCGGTTTCCTTGGAGAGTTGATCGCTGTTCAGATCAACCACATTGGCCGTAAAAACATTGTTGCTGTTGATGGCGCGGTAACTCAATTCTATCCGCGCATTTCCCCCGAAATTAAAAGGTTTATTGTCCGATACCGCCAACCCAATGGCAAATACATCCCCTCTGTTGAAAACCAACTGATGCTCTGTAGGGCTGATTACCGAAAATTCCGGTGGAATGGAGTCCAGGGGGTTGATGAGAGTTACACTCCAAAAATCGGTAGCGGGGGTGGTGTTGCCCGCCTGATCTACCACCCTCAACTGAAGGTGGTAATTTCCGGCAGTGACCATTTCAGGGACTTCATAGATTAGTGATTTTTCAACGGCTTTTCCCTCCAGGTCAATCAAATCCAGAACAATCCAATCTTCCGTAGAAAGTGTGCGGTGTCCGTGACAATCAAAATTGGGATGAACATCGACCTTCAATTGAGACAGAGCCCGATCGTCGGTAATTAAGACATCCATCCGAAGTTTTTCACCCCCTTTGAGAGGAATGACCCGATCTTCGGGTTCGCCGCAGATGATCCCTTCACCCGGCTCCGGTAGAATCTCCATAAATTCAATCTCCGGGGGTGTCCGATCTGCATCATCCTTATCACAGGACACCATGACCATAGATGAAATCAATAGCAAGCCGAAAGTCTGTAGAAAATAATACCTCATAAGCGCAGTTTGTGCAAAATTAACACTATTTTTGCAACTATGTTGCATTTCGAGACAAAAATCAGACGGCACTCAGGCCCGATACCGTTGGTGTTGCTTTTCATTCTTATGGCGTCTTTTACAGCCACAGAAACCGCAGCACAAATCGTCATAAAAGGCGTCGTTACGGATGAGCGCAGAACCACTCTACCGGGTGCCACTGTCTGTACTTTCCCCGATACCATTTGTGGAGTTACGGATGAGAGAGGGGTATACGAACTCACCCACCGGAGAATGCCCCAGGAGATCGAAGTGCGGTATATTGGCTTTAAGACCGTGCGCATCCAAATCGACCCCTTTGAGCCCGAGGATCACTATCACATTGTTTTGCGGCCGTCCTCCGAAGATTTGCAGGAGGTATTGGTAGAAGAGGACAGAATGAGAAGGGATGTATTTCAATCCGTTACCGTAATTGGGGACGATTTTTTTGAGCGGCAGTCCGCCGGAAACTTTTCATCTGCACTCTCGGAATTGCCGGGAGTCAGTCATCTGAGTATGGGCGTCGGAGTGGGAAAACCTGTCATTCGGGGATTGTACGCCAACCGACTGACCGTTTCTGACCACGGGGTAAAACAAGAAAGTCATCAATGGGGAACCGACCACGGCCTGGAAATAGATCAGTACCGGGCCGGCAAAGTAGAAGTAGTGAAAGGCCCGGCTTCTCTGGAGCACGGCTCCGACGGTCTGGGAGGGGTGCTCAGGCTCAGGCCCGATCCCATTCCCCAGGCGGGCAGCATTGCGGGCTCTGTTTCACTCATCGGCAAGTCCAACAACAAGCATTTGGGAGGCAATGTCTATCTGGCGGGATCGGGAAAACACTTTTTTGCCTCCGGCAACCTATCCCATCAGTCATTTGCGGATTACCGGGTTCCCGCCGATCGATTTATTTACAACACCTTCGAACTACCCATCATCAATCGCCGCTTAAAAAATACAGCGGGAAATGAAACGGCCATGTCGCTTACAGCAGGTTACAGGGACGACAAAAACCTTCTCAGAATTTTTTACTCCCGCTACCATCAGGAATCGGGAATTTTCTCGGGGGCTGTGGGCATACCCAGATCCTATCTGCTACAAGATGTCGGGGACGACCGGAATATCGATTTCCCGAGTCAGGAGGTCACCCATCAAAAGTGGATACTTCAATACGTTTACAACCTCAGTAAAAGCCGAAACCTGGAAATAACCGCGGGCTTTCAGGACAACCTCAGGAGGGAGTATTCCTTCCCCGAATTCCACGCCATACCCCTGAGCGGCAGCAACCTCAGAAAGGCATTGGAACTTCACCTTCAAACCATGAGCCTGGATGTCAAGTACCAGAGAGAGTCGGATTACAAACTCGGTTTTAACCTTCAGCATCAAAGTAATTCCATAGGAGGGTACGACTATTTTCTGCCTCCCTTTGAGGTGTTCCGTGCCGGAATGTACGGCACCAAAGAATGGAAACTCAACGATCTCATGAGGTGGACTGCAGGACTGCGGCTGGACTACGGTACCAATACGTCGGAAAAAGGGGGTAGAAAAGTCTGGTCGACCTCCGGTGAAGTCATTGATTCACTGGTTTCCCCGGCCACTGAAAATCGATTTTTTAACTTCGGTGCATCGGCGGGTTTTATCCGAAAATTCCAATCCACAGAAGGACTGGAATTGTTCGGACATCTAGGTAAGAGTTTTCGAATACCCTATCCCGTTGAAACCTCTGCCAACGGTGTTCATCACGGAACTTTCAGGCACGAAGTCGGAAGGGAGGATCTGGAATCCGAACACGGATATCAACTGGATATCGGACTCCGGTATTTTGCCAGCAATTGGCTGATCTCTTTCACGCCTTTTTTCAACTATTTTCACAATTATATATACCTCAGGCCCTCCGCCGGATTTTCAAGCCTGCCCGACGCGGGCCAACTCTACCTGTACGAACAACACCATGTAATTTTTACGGGATTCGAACTGGAGTGGGAATACAGCTTTCACCGGGGATTTAAATTTTATCAGGCCATTGAGAGTTTGTGGAATTATAATACCGACACGCGATTACCACTGCCTTTTTCCCCACCGGCCTCCATCTTTTCATTGCTCTCATTCGAACACACCATCGGAGATAATCTCCCACACCTGAAATGGGACCTCTCCCACCGGTACAGCTTTTCCCAAAACAGGGTCGACCGAAATGAGAGAACCACCCCCTCTTTTCACCTCATCGACCTGGGCGTTCATTTAAAACTCAACGGATTCTTGAAAGGATCCAGCATTGGATTCAGAGTGCAAAACCTGACAGACAACACCTATTTTAACCACCTCAGCAGGTATCGACAACTCGATATTCCGGAGCAGGGCAGAAATTATATCCTCAGTCTGCGGGTACCCTTCAATCATTATTTTTAGTTTCTCATCCCCGCTTCACCTAAATACATGACAAAAAATATTTTAACTCCTCGGTCTTGATGATCTTTAAATAATTGTCGTGGGCTATTTGGGTCTTTTTTATTGCTTCCTTCGAGAGCCCTTCGACAGGCTAAGGGACCACCTCAGGCAGCGGATAGTTGAGTCTGGAAACGGTAGTCCGGTGTCCGAGGTGATTCCTGTCGAAGGGCTCTCGAAGCCCCGGAAGTTATCCCCATAACATCCTCAAAACTGCGCGCTGACTCCCTTTTAAACATAGAAGCACAAAAAAAGGGGAATCACTTTTGATCCCCCTTATTAAAATTTCTGCACTGGTGATCCAAAACAAAAAAGAAATGGAAAATGTGATTACAAGTTTTGGGTACAGAAAAACTTACTCTTTAGAAAATTCAATCTGAGATTCCACATGCTCGTGGCCATCGTGATCCAATGCCGCCCGAACATTCAGAATAAATGAGGTTCCGGAGGAATATTCAGAGATATCCAATGTCTCGTCAAATGTATAGATGGGGTTGTGAAGGTGAACGTGAAAGTCCAGTACTTTATCTGAAGCATCGTCTGCGGGATACAACTCAATGTATATGTCGTGGTTTTCATCTGTTGCAATCACCTCCAGACTGATCAGTAGGTTTTCGGCCTCTTCAGCGGAAACTATCTGGTTTTCCTCAGGGTGAAAAATTTGAATGCTTATTTCATTTCCATCGTCGTGATCGTGATTGTGGTCGTCGTCGCTGTCACATCCAACAAATAAAAAGGCACCCATCATAAGGCATAAAAAGAGTTTTAAATCGAGTTTCATGTTTTAAGTTTTATTGAGTTATTATTAAACCACACTGAGCAAGCAAGTGGGCGGATCATGGAAAAAACTATGTTCTCAAAGTCAAATCGGCTTTTCCATCCAATCTACCGTCATTAAAGTGACATCCTTGAAATTTGTTATTAAATTACATCACCATATAGACTTCAATCTTCATGCAACAGTGTTGCAAATATAGCTTTATTTCAGATGCCCACAAAAAATTAGGAAGTATTTTTAAATTTTTGGGTTCAAATTTAAATTTAATTACAGTCCGTGAAGAAAAAATGCCATTCGACCAAAAAGGGGAGCTTTCCAAGTAATTAATCCTCAAAAGGTTAACTTAATAAGAATATTTGAGGTTTCTGTAAACTTAAGTCACCAAAATCGCGTTTTATATCGTGGAGCAGCGAACAAAGCAGTGCCGACATATTAGACGATTATTTATTAAAATAAAAATTATATAAAAATGCTGCTGTTGTCATTGATAATTTTTCATTAAAAGCAATATATTTGCGGTGCTTATTAGAATTTTAAATTCAGTTACGAACAAAAACCTTTTATAATATGAAAATTCAAAAACTTACTCTATTATTAGGACTTGCATCAGTTCTGTTATTTACCTCATGTGTTTCCAACAAGAAATTCAATGAGTTAATGGACGAAAAGGATGCACTTTCTAATCAGTTGCAAACCACTCAAGACAGATTAGCCAGTATGGAAAGCGATATGGCTGACATGAAAAACAGAGCGGAAAGCTTAGAATCAGAAAAAAATCGCCTCGCTGCTGACAAAGAAAGAGCAGAAAGAGAAATGAGGGAATTAAAAGAAACCACGGCAGCCAATGAAGAGCGACTGGCAAAATTAAACGAAGAGATGGCCAAGGCCTTCATGGTTTTTGAAAAAAGCGGAATGGAAGTTCACGAGAGAAACGGGAAGTTTTATCTCATGGTTGAAGACGCTATAAAGTACCGCTCTGCATCTACAGCTTTGAGTTCCAGAGACATGAATGTAGTGGAAGCCATGGCGGAATTATTGAAAAACAACGCTGACATGCATTTGATCGTGGAAGGTCACACAGACGATGTGCCCATTCACACTGAAGTATTCAGAGACAACTGGGATTTGAGTGTTGCGCGTTCCACCCGTGTGATTCGTCAGTTGATCAGATTGGGTGTTGACCCGGGGCAATTGACCGCTGCGGGTGTAGCAGAATTTCAACCCTTCAACACGGAAAATCCGGGATCTTCTGCCACCAGAGCCGACAACAGAAGAACTGAATTTATACTCATCCCCAACATGGGAGGGGTTTACAAAATCTATCAGAATTAAGTTTAATTCCACGGATTATTGAATAAAAGTAATTTTCAGAGGGCAGGAATTTTTTCCTGCCCTTTTTTTAACCACATTCATTACCTTTTCAAATCTTGCTGCTATGTCATTACTGGCTGTTGGAACGGTGGCCATTGATTCCATCGAAACGCCCTATGGAAAAGTCGAAAGAGTGGTCGGTGGTGCTGCCACATACATCGCCTGGGCCGCTTCCTACTTTACCGATCAAATCCGAATCGTCTCCATCATAGGTGAAGACTTTCCCGAGGAGGAACTCGGGCTCCTCAAAACCAGAGGAGTGGATACCGATGGTATTCACCTGGTAAAAGGTGGAAAGTCTTTTTTCTGGTCCGGCAGGTACCACAACGATATGAATTCCAGAGACACCCTGGAGACCCAGCTCAATGTGCTGGCGGATTTTTCTCCGGATTTGCCCTCGGAATATCGAAAAAGCAAGTACTTGATGCTCGGCAACCTCACCCCCTCCGTTCAAATGACTGTATTGAATCAGATGGAAGTCCGTCCCGATATCATTGCCATGGATACCATGAATTTTTGGATGGACTCGGCCATGGACGAATTATTAAAAGTGATTAAAAGGGTGGATATCCTGACCATCAATGACGAAGAGGCCAGGCAGTTGTCCGGAAAGCAATCACTGGCAAAAGCAGCCAGAGATATATTAAAAATGGGGCCGAAGTACCTCATCATTAAAAAAGGTGAACACGGAGCGCTGCTATTCGACAATGAACAGGTTTTCTTTGCTCCCGCTCTCCCTCTTTACGATGTTTTTGATCCCACAGGAGCAGGAGATACTTTCGCCGGTGGGATGATGGGATATTTGTCCAACAAGGGCGAACTCAATTTTGGGAATCTGAAAAGCGCCATCATTTACGGATCGGCCATGGCCTCTTTTTGTGTAGAGGAGTTCAGCATCAATAAGATCAAATCCCTCAGCGACCGGGATATCCAGAAGCGACTCAAAATGTTCATCGACCTTGTTCAGTTCGACATCTGAGGTTTCCGATTACTTACCCCCGGATATTCATCAGTTTTTATTGGCCAATTGGCCGCAGGCTGCATCGATGTCTTTGCCCCGGCTTCTCCTGACGGTCACGCGAATGCCGTTGTTGGCGAGAATGGAGGCAAATTTATCCAGCCGGTCTTCGTCTGACTTAATAAAATCAATGCCCTCGACCGGATTGTACTCTATAATGTTGACCACCACGGGAAAATCCCTGCACAGTTCAATCAGTTCTCTCGCGTCCTCGGGATGGTCGTTAAAGTGCTGAAAGGCGATGTATTCATAACTGATTTTAGTGCCGGTTTTTTGGTAGAAATACCTGAGGGATTCCATCAGACTGCTGAGGTCATTTTGCTCATTAATGGCCATGATCTCGTTGCGTTTCTTATCATTGGCGGCATGAAGAGAAAGCGCCAGGTTGAACCTGACTTCATCATCTGCCAGTTTCTTTATCATTTTGGAAATACCGGCCGTACTGACCGTAATTCTCCTCGCTGCCATATTGATCCCCTCGGGCATAGTGATATGATCAATACTGGACAACACTTCTCTGTAGTTCAGCAGGGGTTCGCCCATTCCCATGTAGACAACATTGGTGAGCGGATGTCCATACTCCTCCAGAGACTGTTGATTGACCTCAAAAAACTGATCGAGTATTTCTCCTGCATGAAGATTGCGCACGCGTTTCATCTTGCCCGTTGCACAAAAAGAACAGGCCAGACTGCAGCCCACCTGGCAACTGACACAGAGCGTAAACCGATTGCTCTTTTCCACCGGTATCAAAACCGCCTCAATCATCGCGCCGTCGTGTAGGCGGAACACGGACTTTAAAGTCCCGTCCTGACTTTTTTGACTCTTCTCCAATACCGCTTTATTAATGACAAACTCTTCGGAAAGCTGTGTCCTCAAATCTTTTGAGAGGTTGGTCATGTCGTCAAAAGACTTGGCGTGGTCGACCCAAAGCCATTTCCAAACTTGCTTCCTTCTGAAAGACGGTTCGCCTATTGAATTAAAATAATCGGAAAGTTGATCCCGACTCAATGTGCGTATATCTGTTTTTTCTTTTTCACTCATTTCAATATTCTTTTTTCCTTACCCTTCATTGCAGACGACCTTAAATTTCAAGTTCGCGTCCCGTCCCATTCAACTAAATGATCAGTCCATCAACAAAGTAATCACACCAGAGTTCGGGAACATGTTTCAATTTTGAGAAATTCAGATTTTCACCCAGTAATAATTAAACTGAAAAATTATAAAATATTCATCTACTTTGGTGGTTCAACTTAAAAGTTGGCATTCAAATTGCAATTACTGTTCTACAATATAGAGTTGTTTTCCCATTTATTAGCATATTTGCTACAAATTACAGAAAACCTTTCATGAAATTGAGTCAAATACATCTCAATTACAAATGGTGGCTGGGGATAAGCGGTATCATAGTACTCGTTATTTCTCTGGTGTATACCAACTACCTGGCTACTCAACTGGCAGAGGGAGAGCGGGATAAAATCGACTTGATTTCCAAAGCGTACGAAGCCCTTAATCAAGATTCTTACAACCTCGATGCCGACCTCACCTTTCAGGCATACGTCATTGAAAAGAACCGGACCATACCGCTGATATTGGCAGATGAGGACGACAATATTCTCTTGGCGATAAATTTCAGAAAGGATCGAGACACCGATATGCCTTATCTGGAAAGAGAATTAGAGAAAATCAAATCGGAAGGCAATGAACCCTTTGTCATTGAGACTCAAGAAAATCGGCAGTACATCTATTATAAACACTCCCTGGTTCTCCAGTTGCTGACCTATTTCCCAATCATTCAAATTGTATTGGTGGGTACTTTTGTTATCCTTGGATTCCTCGGCTTCAGTGCTGCGAGAAAAGCAGAACAAAACCGCGTTTGGGCCGGTATGGCAAAAGAAACCGCCCACCAACTGGGAACCCCCATCAACGCCATTGTAGGTTGGGTCGAAGTACTTCAATCCATCACTGATGAGAGCGATCTGGAAAGGAGGGAAATCATAGAGGAGATGAGAAAAGACATCAACCGGCTGGAACTGGTGGCCGACAGATTTTCCAAGGTGGGCAGCAGTCCCGAACTCAAACTGATGGATCTCGAAGAGGTGCTGCCCGATATTATTGATTACATGAGGCGGAGAGCTCCCCGACAGATACAATTTAAATCAAAAACTTCTGACGATCGCCCCTTCAACACCAAAATCAACCGCCACCTCTTCGAATGGGTCATTGAAAATTTGTTGAGAAACTCTCTGGACTCTATGGAAGAAAAGGGATTGATTCTCATTTCTCTATACGAAAAAAACGATCGAATCGTGCTGGACATCTCCGATACCGGAAAAGGCATACCACCCGGAAAATCTAAAGAGGTATTCAGGCCCGGGTACTCCACCAAAAAAAGGGGGTGGGGACTCGGACTCTCACTGGCGAGGAGAATTATTGAAGAGTACCATCAGGGGAAAATCTACGTCAAAGACTCCAAAATCAATGAGGGCACCACCATGACCATCGAGTTGCCCAAAAGTTAATTTCCGGCTTTGAATAAATATTGTGCTTGCCGGGCCATCCGAAAGGGAATGTTTTTTTAAAGAAAAGAGAAGTCATTAAAAAATTTGATCCACTCCATGGTTCTTTTGACTCCAACTGGACCCATCTGGCAAATAACCGCATTTCATATATTCGGAAGCCCTGTTATAATCCGCAAACCACCCCATACTTTTCTTCAAATGATCTGGATCAATGAAAAATACAAATTGATTTTTTTATCTTTGCATCCATTTGCAATGGAGGGGGAGAAATCCCCTGTGGTACCCATTCAATAAAATCAGGAATAATTAAAAACTCTATGAAATAGTCGATGACTGTAATATACAACGAGAGACACAAGGATGAACGAACGGTCCCAACGGGTGACTGACCGATCCCGTTAGGGTGAACGAACGGTTCCGTAAGGGTAAAGGTCCGGGGGACCTTTAAGTGAGCGAGAGAACAATCCCAGAGGGTCGATGTCCTCAGGCGACATCGAAGTGATCGATCCTCGAAGAGGGCGGGTGAGCCCCAAAGTGGGCGGGCTGGCTCCTGGGGACATTCAAGGGAAGGAACCTCGAAGTGGGCGGGAAAGCAAATTTCTCGTCTGCAGTCAATCGCAAGTAATAAAAAACTTAAACAGATGAAACGAGCATGAACTTTTTTAATCAAAAATTTCACAAAGGTGAATGATTAAAATAAGTTGCATGCGAGTTCCTGAATGTATTCAAATTTTTTGCATATTTAATGCAA
>SKYC01000380.1 GCA_007128085.1 Saprospiraceae bacterium
ACCCTGCCCGAATTACTCGAAACACTCGGGAGGCACCGTCCGGGAGATGAAGTCAGTGTGACCTACATCCGAGAGGGTGAAATAAATGAAACCACGGCCATCTTAAAAAATCAACTGAATACGACCGACCTCATTACCGTCAGAAAGGATAAAGTATTGACAGAGCTGGGCTTTGAAGTCCGCGATCTTTTGCCCGCAGAAAAGCGCATCCACGAGATTGAAGGAGTAAAAGTAATTTCTATCTATCGCGGTAGCACTATTGCACAGACCAAAATGGAACCCGGATACATCATTACCAAAATCAATGAAACGCCGGTGGAAAATGCCGACCATTTTATAAAAATCCTAAGTGAAACCAGAGGCCGGATATTTCTCGAGGGTTATTACGAGCAATACGGCGGCCCCTGGTGGTACGCTTTTCACCGATAATCAGTATTTCACAAATCGAACCGTATGAACGCGGTGCTCTGCTTTTACCTGAATAAAATACAGGCCTGAACTCAGAGACTCTATGCCTATATCTGCATGGGGACTCAATCTAACCTCAAATGAATGCAGTTCTTTGCCGTGTACATCCCATATGGTTAAAGTGGCCGGACCGAGGTCATCTACCGCAGAAACCCTCAACCAGTCACCGGCGGGATTCGGATATACAGCGATGGCCTCCTCAGAATCGAATTCAGAAATACCCACTCCCATCTCCACTTCAATTCCCTCCAGTATGACCGTACAACCATTTTCATCGCTCGCGATCAGGGTGTAAATTCCCGCAGGCGCTCCCAGGAGGTTTTGATCCATTCCAAACAACTCTTCTCCCAACCACCACTCTACTGTGTATTCACCAGTGCCACCGTGAATATCAATAAGGACATACCCCTCGTCATTTCCGGGGCCGGAATCGCCCAATTCTTCTACATTCACTTCAATAGGCGGTGGCTCAGTAATCACAAAGGAAGCATTGCCCATACAACCCCATTGATCGTAAATAATCAGTTCGTACTCGTGAGGAGACAGACTGTCAAAGGATCCTCCCGGGTAAACTTCTGATCCGTAAGGAAAAATGCCTCCGATCACTGAAAAGCCGGGTAGTGCACCGTCGTTATACCCATAACAACTGACATCCTCAATTTGGAGATCAATAATTTCTACGGGGGTCAATGTCAATAATGTCAACTGTATGGTTCTTTCCGGACAGCCCACAGCATCGTGCAAAAGGGCATCAAACTCCCTCAAACCCGCGCTGTCCGCAGGAGGGATCTCCACAATCAGTCCTGCCTCGCTGTCTTGCCAGTAATAACTCTCACCGTAACAGACCGTATCGCTGACCATCGACTCTGAGATGGAAGACCCGGGCGAGACGTAAAATTCAATGCAATTCGCCTCCGAATAACTGCACTTATTGCTCGCTACTACACAGAGTTCTTGAGAACCCTCGGTATCCAAATCCAAATCTATCAAAAGGTCATTGGTTCTTGCAACCGTATCGCCATTGAGAATCCAGGAGTACTGAGTGGCGTACGGCACATGTGCAGGCAAGCTGAAAGTGATATCGATGGCACCGAGGCACAAGGTATCGCTTCCAAACCCCATTTCCGCATTACTGAAATCAGGAATTCCGGGATCAACTCCATCCAGGGATTCGGGTTCAGCAATGTTTTCCGCTCCTGTGAATTCTAATTTACAACGATCACCCGCCCAACCATCGACGACTATTCCGTAAGTGAGTCCCGGCGTGGTCGGAAAATCAAACCGGTGGCTCCCCTCTTCAATGACCATAGACACAGCATCGCAACCACTGACCAACATATCTCCATCGGGAACGAGCCCCCAACTCCATTGGGTCGGATCGTAGTGGAAGTCTTCCGGTGACGGCAATTCGTAGGCCGCTATTTGAATCCCGAGTCCAAACTCACAGTCAGATACATCAAAATCCAGCTGAATCGAACTGTCAGCGGCAACCACTCTCAACCAATGCGGGTTCAATAGGGCACAACAAAATTCACAGCCCGGCCAGGGCGTTTGATCTATAGCAGGCCCCTGTATAAAACAATAACTCATCAACTCTTCTTCACTGCATATCAAATCCGTGTGATTGAAGTAATAAGGACCGGAAAAATTACAGGTATCCGTATCCGCTAAAACCACAACCGTTGAATAGGAACAACCGGAAAAATCCGAGACGGTCAGTCCGTAGGCACCCGCGGGAAGGTTATCCGCCGTTTGAGAATACTGTGGAGGTTGGGTGCCCCAGTTGTAAGTGAAGTCAGAGGGGTCACCGAGTGGAATGGCCGTTGCAGATCCATCGCTGCACCCCAGACAAGAGGGGTGCACCACCTCAACATCGGTAAGAATGCGTTCGGGCCACTGTATTTCAAACTCAATTTCTGCAGTCGACCCGAAGAAGTCTGTTACTGTTACAGAATAAACTCCTTCTATCAATCCGGATACATGAGGATGCGGACCCGAATGGCCTGTACTCCAGTCAAACTCAAAAGGACTCATTCCCCCAATTACTTCCAAAATCACTCCCCCCGTCTGCTCACCATAGCACATTGGCTGGGCAATTTCTTCGATGACCAATTCCAATTCCTCCGGTTGTTCGTATATGACAAAACCAAAGGATTCACTGCAACCCAAACTATCGGTCATCAAGAGTTCGTAATGTCCGGATGGATATCCTATCAGATCCCGCTCAAGAGCGATCAGGCTGTCTGCGTAAAACCATTCAAAAGCATAGGGTGGGGTTCCCCCCTCCACCTCGAGGATCAGATAACCCTCATCGTCGCTATCTCCAGAGTGACCAAATGAGACCACCTCAGCTGATAAAGCGGAGGGTTGATGAATCACCAGTGTATCACTTTGTGTACAAGCATGAGCATCTGTAATGTGGTAATGGTATTCTCCAGCTACCAAATGGTCGGTTGAATCCATGCCGTTTAAAAGTATTTCAAAAGGCGCTGATCCTCCCGTTATTTCAAATTCAACGGAACCATCGGATCCACCCCTGCACGATACATCATGAATGGAGTAGGAAACAGAAAACTCATCCACAACATTCAGAAAAAGCTCAGCGTGATGGGTTGGACAACCTTCCTGTGAATAAGCAGTCGTTTCATAGTAATAATCGTCGGGATCTTCATGCCCCGGGAAAAAGACCAAAACCTCAGAAAGTGGTCCGATCCAATCGTAACTCAATCCTTTACAAATCGTATCCGCGGTGATAAAGCTATCCAGGGTATCGGCCGGACTCACATACACCTCAGTGCAGTTTTGGCTGCTTTCATTACAGGCAATGTAAGCCGCTACACAAACTTCGTTCAATCCCTCCTCATCAAAATCCATGGCCACTGAAGGAGATACAGTAGAGCTGTGAAACTCACCATTCAACCACCAGTGATAGCCGGACGCCAATGGAACTTCCTCTTCAAGATAAAACGGTATATTTAGCCCTCCCAAACAAATGGTATCGCTTGAAAACTGCAATATGGGAGTGTTGTCGGGATCGATAAGGAGCTCATCGGGAGCGGCGATATTGG
>SKYC01000044.1 GCA_007128085.1 Saprospiraceae bacterium
CTCCGAAAACCCTTTTGTCATGAAAATGAGCGAAAAATTCAAGATCGAGGAAGAGGGGAAAATATTCCGCAGGCGTAGCCGTAGCTACGGAGAGGAAAGGTTTTTCCCGATAACGAAGATATTGGATTTTGCAGCCATTTGTAATAGAAAGAGGTTTTCGGAGTGGACTCATAAATAGCTTCGAGTTTAAACTATGTCGTCCTTCCATACATTTCAACCCACTGTTGAACGACTCTTATTCGATGGATGCTGCCTGGGATCGTTTTTCAGAAAAAAAAGGGTGACCTTATTAAAAAGTCACCCTTTTGCGCTTATCCTTTACAACCTTTTATTCACCTGTTACGATGGTTTCATAGGTGTAAATAATACCAAAAATGTTGGTATGCTTAATATCTACCGTAGAAATACGGTTGATATTGCCATTTCTGGCAGCAGTCCTGATACTCGCATCCTGGTCGAAGAAAAACACACCCAGAAAACCGGTGGCAGTCGCTGAACCCACTTTGGCTCCAACCTCATTGCTGGTGGCCGTGACAGGCAGTGTAACTGCACAAGAGGTGAAAAATGCACCCGTTGCCAAAACAATGGCAAAAATCATAATTTTTTGTTTAATTGACTTTATTGTAAATGGTTTGTAGTTACCTTACTCTTAAGGATTTTCAGGATGCTCCCCTGTTGTTTTAACCTGAACAGGTCAGGCGAAAGTGTAGTTCACACTCAATGTCCAAAGGTAAATAAATTCATTGAATTTTTAAAATATTAAGAGATTGAAAAGTTTTCTTTTTTTTTCACTCCGAACAACATGGCTTTTATCTGTTTTATGGGCTTGTTGTTATTTTGAATTGCAATGCCATGGATTTGCCTTTACGTCCACTCTTACTCAAACAAATCACTGGAAAGATAGCGGTCACCCCGGTCGCAGATGATGCATACGATCAGCCCCTCATCCAGGGTGGAAGCCAGTTTCCTGGCAGCAGTTACTGCGCCTCCGCTGCTCATTCCGGAAAAAACCGCCTCGTTTCTGGCCAGACTTCTGGCAGTTTCTCTGGCTTCTGCTTCCGACACTTCAATGATTTGATCGATGCGTGAGCGGTCAAAAATCTTGGGTAGATAAGCTTCCGGCCACTTTCTGATTCCCGGAATCTTACTTTCGTCGGTGGGTTGCACACCCGCGATTTGTATGTTTGGATTTTTTTTCTTTAAAAAAGCGGAGGTTCCCATTATCGTGCCGGTGGTACCCATGGCAGAGGCAAAATGGGTGATCCTTCCTTGGGTATCTCTGAAAATTTCCGGGCCAGTAGTCCGGTAGTGCATATCCGGATTGTCCTTATTGGCAAATTGGTTGAGCATTAAATAAGAGGAGCCGGAAGCTTTCGCGGTAGCAAAGTCAATGGCACCTTCCATCCCTTCACTTTCATCGGTCAATATCACTTTTGCGCCAAAGGCTTTCATGGTTTGTACGCGTTCTCTCGTAGCATTTTCGGGCATGACCAATTCGATTTCAACATTCATGACCTGTGCGATCATTGCAAGGGCTATGCCCGTGTTGCCGCTGGTGGGCTCGATCAACTTGATACCCTTTCTCAACTCGCCCCGATCCAGAGCGCCTTTGATCATTCCATAAGCAGCGCGGTCTTTTACACTGCCCCCCGGATTGTGTCCCTCCAATTTGCCGTAAATTTTAACCTTCGGTTTATCTGGCAAACTTCTTAGCTCTACAAGCGGAGTGTTGCCAATCAAATCAATAATTTGATTCATGTTTTCTTCTGTTGTTGTATGATAACTTTTGATTCGTGATACACCCGGGAATGGGGGGCTACGCTTTCCGTTAGCCACACATTCCCACCAATCACACTGTCGTGGCCGATCTCACACTTACCTCCCAAAATGGTGGCCCCGGCGTAAATTACCACCCGATCACCTATGGTGGGGTGCCTTTTTTCTTTGGCCATTTTCTTGGACACACTCAGTGCACCCAGGGTGACCCCCTGGTATATTTTTACTTCGTCTCCAATTCTCGTGGTCTCCCCAATCACCACGCCGGTACCGTGGTCTATACAAAACTTCTGTCCGATTTCAGCAGAGGGGTGGATGTCAATGCCGGTTTTTCCATGAGCGTGTTCGGTGAGGATTCTGGGTATATAGGGAATCCCCAGTTGATGCAATTTATGGGCCACACGGTAGACAGCAACGGCATAAAACCCCGGGTAGGTAAAAATCACTTCATTTAAACTACAGGCTGCCGGATCCCCGGCTTCTATTGCTTTCGCATCGCGAATCATAAGTTTGTACAAATCGGGAAGAGATCGGTAAAAACGATCCAGTATTTTATCTCCGGAGGAATCATCCATGTCGTTTTGGAAACCGAGCAAATTTTTCAGTTCAGAGCGGTTCAACTCCAGTGCAGTTGTCAACTCAGCGGGTTGGGTGAAGCGGTGTTTTTTTTCATTGGGAAAAAGCAGGGCGAGTAAATGTTCGATGAATTCGGCCGTCCCTTTTACCGAGGGATAAGACTCGGCAGACCGATTCCGAGCCGATATTTTTTTTAGGAATTCTTCATCCATTTTTGTCATAAAAAAAAGCTTTGTCCTGTTTGGATTAAAATCTACTCCTGCGTTCTGCGAAAAATATCGGGATCGTGTTCTTTTAAAAAAAATCAACTTTTGAAAAAATGACCAAAAGTCAATGATACTCACACTGCCGACAGAAGGTGTCCGGCTTATTCCGGAACGATATCGTAATGATAATTTATTTCTGCCGTTTTTTCAAGCATTTTGGAAACGGAACAATATTTTTTGAGACTCATATCCAGCGCTTTTTCAACTTTTTCCTTATTGAGGTCGCCGTAGAGCGTAAAGTGATAGTTGATTTTTGTAAAAACCCTCGGGATGGATTCCGATCTTTCAGCATTCATTTTCAAACCAATATTCTTGAGGGGTTGACGCATTTTAAGGAGAAAATTCTCAACGTCTATGGCACTGCAAACCCCAGCGGACATCAATACCGCCTCCATGGGGCGTACGCCTTTTTCTCCACCCGAAAAATTGAATTCAAATCCTTTTTCATTGACGGCATTAAAGAGCAAATCGCCCTCCTGTGAATTGATTTTTACTTGCATTTTGTTTAAGTTTTATTCTTTTTGTGAACCTGAAGACGTGAAATTTAAGGTGAAATATATGGATCCATTTCGGAGTGGACTCCATTATTAAATTGACGGTCGTAGATCTTTTAAAAACTCATTCAATTAAAATCTTAACAGACCAGTGTTTAATAGGTTTCTGTAGGTTGAAAAAATTTTCATTTTCACCTGGCGGTAAAAACTTATTCGACCATTTACATGGTATTTGAAAGTGAGAAGTGCGAATAATGGTACAGATTGACTCACGGACTCTTTTTTGCCCTGGAGAAATATACTCCGGCCAGAATGAGCACCATTCCTGTAAAGTGATACCATTCAATCCGCTCACCGTCTAGAACGCCCCAAAATAGTGCAAAAATGGGCACCAGATAACTCACCGATGATGCGAA
>SKYC01000296.1 GCA_007128085.1 Saprospiraceae bacterium
AGAAATAAATTTTAAACATAAATAATCCATGGAAGTCAACCGACCCAGTTTCAAAAAAAGACCCCAAGACCACTATTGGAAAGGACTGGTAGCCGGCCTTTTGATCCCTTTTGTAGGGTATGCCGTACTGCTTTTACTCTACGATCAATTAGACACCTGGGGAGTCATTTCAGATATAGGTTTTTCACCTACCTTCAGAGAGCGAACCCTGGCTCTGATAGCCTTGTGTTTACTAATCATACCCGCAAATTACTTTAAGAAAAACTACATGACCAATGCCATACGGGGATTGAGTATTCCACTGATCATTTACGTGGGACTTTGGATTTACTTCTACGCCGGCGGGCTCTTCTGATTGTGTTTCATTAAAGACGGTCCAATCGTTTTTTTCTGTAAATAAGAGACAGAGATCAATGAATATCTCATGATCTGATGGCCACAAAATACAATCGATTTCCAGAGTTGAAAGACCACATATCGCAGACAATGGATACAGTAAAAACATAAACAATGAGATATTACATCCTGACCGGTGAAGCCTCAGGGGATCAACACGCCTCCCATCTTATCCGGGCTTTAAGCAAAAAAGACGATCGGGCGGAATTCCGATTTTGGGGTGGGGATCTCATGTCTGCAGCCGTTGGTGAAAAGCCGGTTAAGCACATCAGAGAACTAGCATTCATGGGGTTTTGGGAAGTTGCCGTCAATTTAAAGACTATATTAAAAAACTTTAAACTGGCAAAAAAAGACATCCTGGAATATCGGCCGGATGTGCTTATCTTGGTCGACTATCCTGGCTTTAATTTGCGCATGGCTGAATGGGCCAAAAAAAGAGGTTTGAAAACGGTGTTTTACATAGCTCCTCAGGTATGGGCATGGAAGGAAAACAGAGTGAAAAAAATTAAAAAATACACCGATAAACTGCTCACCATTCTCCCATTTGAAGAACCTTATTTCAAAGATAAAGGAGTGGAACAAGCCGTTTTTGTAGGAAACCCTTTGCTGGATCACTTTGATCGATTTCAACCGAATAATGATGGATTTGATCAGGGAACCAAATATTTTGGAATTTTCCCGGGAAGCAGAAAGCAGGAAGTAAAACAAATACTTCCACCCATTTCCAGTGTGTTCGACAAATTTCCTAACACCGAATTTGGGTTGAGCAAATCCAGCCAGTTGGCAGAAGAAGATGCACTTTATGCTCCCTACGTTGAGAATAAAAAAAACGTGCATATCTATACCGGCCGCCAATACGATTTACTCAGCCATTGCTACGCAGGCTTGGTGAAGTCGGGAACGAGTACACTCGAAGCCGCACTTTTAGGTGTTCCGCAGGCTGTGGTCTACAAGACCAGCCCCCTCTCTTATCACATAGCGAGGCAAGTGGTAAAAGTCAAGTACATCTCACTGGTAAACTTGATTCTGGATGAACCACTGATTGAAGAATACATCCAATCTGACCTCAATCCCAAACGCGTAGCCGATTCTTTTAAAAAGCTACATGATGAGGGAGTACGATCCAAAATACTCGACGGGTATGAAAGGCTCCGAAATAAACTGGGCCGATCCGGATGTTCAGAACGAGCTGCAGCTGAAATTCTATCCCTTTTTTAAAGATTTCCCTCTCCATCCCGGATTATTTGGAATAGACCTTCCCGGTTTTCACTATCGGTAATTAAAAAAAAGCCCTCTCGGTCTGCACCAAGAGAGCTTTAAAGCATTTCTATGATTGAGGGTACTCCTTTTATCCCAAATCGGGTATTTTCAGGAGTCCAACTCACTGAAATCATTCATCCAACCGATAGACATCGGAGTCATTGTCGTTCAGTTCACCCAATTGAATGGGTTCTATTATTTCTTCATTTTCCAATTCACCCTGAATCGTATCGGCAAACATCACTCCCAGTAAGGGCGCAATCACCAAGCCCACCAGGCAAGTCAACTTTATGAGAATATTCATGGAGGGGCCCGATGTATCCTTAAAGGGATCACCAACGGTATCACCCGTTACAGAAGCCTTGTGCGCATCTGACCCTTTGTACACCATTTCGCCATTGAGTTCTACACCGGCCTCAAAAGACTTCTTGGCATTGTCCCAGGCACCTCCGGCATTGTTCTGAAAGATGGCCCACATAACCCCGGAAACAGTAACACCAGCCATATAACTACCGAGGGCTTCGGGGCCCATCGTAAAGCCCACTAAAACAGGAACTACCAGAGCCAAAGAGCCCGGCAATAACATTTCTCTCAGGGCGGCTTTGGTCGAGATAGCAACACATTTTTCGTATTCAGGCGTTGCGGTACCTTCAAGGATTCCGGGTATTTCGCGAAATTGACGTCTCACTTCCTCTACCATGGCCATTGCTGCTCTACCTACTGCACTCATTGCAAGAGCAGAAAAAACAACGGGAATCATGGCACCTATAAATAGGGCGGCAAGAACTTTTGCATCAAAAATATTGATACCGTTTATCCCGGTAAATGTAACATATGCAGCAAAAAGGGCCAGTGCGGTAAGTGCGGCGGAGGCGATGGCAAATCCCTTACCCATAGCGGCAGTCGTATTTCCGACACTGTCCAGAATATCGGTTCTCTTTCTTACTTCAGGAGGCATTTCACTCATTTCTGCTATTCCTCCGGCGTTGTCAGCAATCGGACCAAACGCATCGATGGCAAGCTGCATAGCAGTCGTGGCCATCATAGAACTCACTGCGATAGCGACACCGTAGAAGCCCGCAAAGGAATACGCTCCCCAAATCGCAAAAGCAAACAACAGTATGGGTAGAAAAGTAGACATCATACCGACAGATAAACCGGCGATAATATTGGTCGCATGCCCCGTGGCTGATTGTCTTACAATACCCAACACCGGACGCTTACCCATTCCTGTGTAGTACTCGGTTAAGTAGGCGATTGCTGCTCCGACAAATAAGCCGATCAGTACAGCAAAAAACACATCGTTGGAAGTGGCTGTCTCCATACTGAACTCACCTGCCTTAAACACCTGAATATCCAACACTTCAGGCAGCATCCACTTTATGGCGAAAAATGAACCAACACCCGTGAGACCAATAGCCATCCAATTACCTAAATTCATCGCAGCCTGAACCTTACCCTCTGAAGTCTCATTGCTTTTAACCTTAATAAACCAGGTACCAATTATTGAGAAAATCAAACCGATTCCGGCAATAAATATGGGTAGCAATATAGGGCCAATTCCCAGGAATGCATCCGTAATCTCACCCCCCATATCGCGGATTACGTAATTACCCAAAACCATTGCAGCGAGAATGGTGGCTACATAAGAACCGAACAAATCGGCACCCATACCCGCTACATCTCCCACATTGTCACCTACATTATCGGCGATTGTAGCCGGGTTTCTGGGATCGTCTTCGGGAATTCCCGCTTCTACCTTTCCCACTAAGTCCGCACCTACATCAGCCGCTTTGGTATATATACCACCTCCTACTCTTGCAAAAAGAGCGATGGATTCTGCTCCGAGAGAAAAACCTGCAAGCACC
>SKYC01000114.1 GCA_007128085.1 Saprospiraceae bacterium
AGCTGCAATGCCGTGCTGTCCGATATCTTTGATGAGTTCATCTGGTTCGGCAGAACCCAAAAATTCAGTGATGCGCCGAGCCGTTTCCTTCTCTTCATTGGAAACTTCGGGGTGTTTATGGAGCTTGTGGCGCAACTCGATGAGCTCTTCGGTGTTCAGGGATATATTCTCCATGTTTCTTTTTTATTTTTTTGCAACCTGAACCTGCTGCTTGCCCGTCTCTTATAAATTTAGGACAGTGACCTGCATTGGCAGGAGCGGTTTTGACTTTCGATTAGCGACGCTTTGAAACTGTCTTTTGTTTCGTCCAACAGAAATTTCATTGGCAGATGAACTCTGCGTTTTTTAACAACTACCCTCGTCTTTTTATAAAGTCATGAATGGAGCATAGTACATTCCACTACTTTCTTTTGTTCATTTTTTCCAGTGCAAAAACCACCTTTCACCTGCAAACACCAGGATGATTCCAATGACTGAAACAACAACGACAAAAATATCAGAACTGGCTTTTATCCATAAAAAAGCAATCAATACAACCAAATCCAGGATAAGTGCCGTTATCAGTATTCCTCCATTGGCGTTGACATCTTTTCTCAAGTGTTTAAAAACACCCCAATGAACAATCATATCCATTACCAAGTAAAAAATCGCGCCTATTGAAGCAATGCGCGATAAATCAAAGAAAATGGTTAACGTGATGGCAATGACTAAAATATATACCAACATGTGTTTTTGAATGCTTCCCTTCATTCCAAAATGGCTGTGAGGAATAAGTTCCATATCGGTCAGCATCGCAGTCATTCGGGATAACGCAAAAATGCTGGCAATGATTCCTGAGATTGTCGCTATAATCGCTATTACCACTCTAAAGTAAAGCCCATAGTTTCCAATTAAAGGCCTTGCTGCTTCTGCCAGAGAATAATCTCTTGCTTCTACAATTTCAGGAATGGAAAGACTGCTATTTACAGCGATAGCGACTAAGAAATACACGACCGTACAAATGAGTAAAGAGATAATGATGGATCTACCTACATTTTTGTGCGGATTGGTAATTTCTGAACCGCTGTTTGTTATGGTAGTAAATCCTTTATACGCCAAAATAGAAAGCGCACAAGCACCGATATAACTTGAAATGGGGTAGTCATTGGAATGGGTTGTGTGCGGCAATAAATAAGCAAATTCAAATTGAGAGGCCCACAGGGCGCCTATCGCAAAAACAATAATCCCCGCTATTTTTATAAACGATGTAAATTGTGAGGCCTTTCCAATAACTTTATTACCCGATACATTGATCAGGTAAGCAAAGATCAGCAGGGCAACTCCTAAGGCCGGCTCCCAAAGGGAAGTATCCTCTATATTGAAGAGCTGCAAAGTATAAGACCCGAAAGTTCTAGCTACCAGGCTTTCATTAATAACCATTGAAAGAGCCATCAGTAAAGCAGCTCCTGCAGTTATCGTTGTTTTACCGTAGGCTTTCATTAAAATCATCGCTATTCCACCTGCTGAGGGGTAAGCATTGGAAACTTTAATGTATGAATAGGCACTGAAACTAGAGATAATGGCTCCAACAATAAAGATATACGGAAACCAAGATCCAGACAATTCGGCAACCTGTCCCAGGAGTGCAAATATTCCCGCACCAATCATTACACCGGTACCCAGGGCTACAGCACCTTTAAGCGATAAACTATTTTTTTTGTAACCGTCCATTCTTTAATTATCGGTTTTTACCTGCATATACACCGTGTTCTGCGCATATAACGGGTGGCGGTTCCAGAAGTTCGCTTTTTGTCATTTTCCGTTGGTTTCACGCGAAGGCGCCAAGACGCCAAGTTTTATTCTTTGCCCCTTTGCGTCTGTGCGTCTTTGCATCTCTGCGTCTTTGCATCTCTGCATCTCTGCATCTTTGCATCTTTGCATCTTTGCATCTTTGCATCTTTGCGTCTTTGCATCTTTGCATCTTTGCGTCTTTGCATCTTTGCATCTTTGCGTCTTTGCGTCTTTGCGTGAAATTTTTAAAGCCGGAACTTTTAACGGTTACCTTCGCTCAAATCCTTTTCCATTTGGACGTCATTGAATAATTACCGCCCTTGTTTTCGTTGATTTGAGCATTCCACACATAGGTACTTGGCCATTTTTTAAATACCCCTGCAATTGTGTATAGAAAGCGAAGTGAGAACTTATCAGGCTTCGGTTTCCAACCGCCGAAACGGATTTCTATTTGGGTCGTATCCCCATTTTTATCTACCGAATAATCCCCCATTATAGTACCGATAGATGAATCTGCTTCTACGGTGAATTTTCCATTAATCCCTGAATTATTTTCCATGGATGTTATATCGGGAAAAGGATCTTCAAATTTTAAGGCAATGGGGTGGACATCGTTTAAACGAGTTAACCGACGCAAGAAAATGCTGTCATTTTCCCAAACGAAATCAAAAATATAATCACCTTGCTTGTGGGTTTTACTACCCTTTTTTACCGCTGTAGTGGCCACAGTACCATCGAATTCGGGATTGAGTCTCGCGATAAGTGGATTGGGACTGTAACGAGCAAAATACATCCATGTCCTATCCATGGGCAGTGGAAGTTTATCGGGTTTGTGCTGGACATCATCGATAAAGACCTCAAAGTCGGTTTTGGACTTCCTGACAAAATAAAAATCGTGGAGCATAACTAAAGGCATGGCCGACGGCTTTTCAGCGGCACTGCCCATAGGAGCCAACAAGCCAAATGGTCTGCGTTCCTTTAAATTTTTCTCAGCAATTTTAAGCCTGACTATTCTATTGTGAACGTCCCTGAATTGATAATTTGCCTGTACGCCCGTTTCATTGATTTCAAAAAAAGCGACATCGAATTGACATTCAATCATATTTTCCAATCCTTTCCCGGCAATATCGTATTTTTTAGGGCTTGGTGTCAAAGAGGGCTCGTGATACACATCTACTTTTCCATCATTGCGCCAGCCGATGACCAAATGCCCTTTTCCATGAACAGCGTCATCGAAAACTTGAGGCTCAAAACCCATATAAGTGGCATCGGGATCGTTTTCAAAATTAATTAAAAGCAATCTCGACATGGGCTCAATATCAATGCAAAAAGGAGATAAAAAATGGTACATTTTTCGAGTGTTTAATACTTGTGTTGGCCTAGAAAGGTATAGTAAGGTATCGTGAAAAAATGCCTTCCCGTCCGCTAAATTAATGACTTACCGCCAACGGCAGTTTACCATTATAAAATTGAAGCGAGCTGTCCAAAAACCTCCGCGGCTAACTATACCGTGCTAACATAAGAGAAATTCTTGAATTGGAAACATTAAGCCCAATTCACTGTACCACAATATTCGCCCGCATAAGCCCTTCTTCGGTTTTTAAAGATACAATATATTGCCCCGGAGGCCAGCCGGATACATTCAGTGTGGGTTCAACAACTCCGGGGGTGAAGAGTACCAGGCGTCCGCTGAGGTCATATACACGCATGTCTTTAGTTCACCCCATATTTTTACCTCTGCTACGTTCAT
>SKYC01000054.1 GCA_007128085.1 Saprospiraceae bacterium
TCTGGCTTCTGGGTTCTGGCCTCTGGCTTCTGGCTTCTGGCTTCTGGCTTCTGGCTTCTGGCTTCTGGCCTCTGGCTTCTGGCTGCTGGCTTCCATCTTCCATCTTCCATCTTCCATCTTCTAACTTCTAACTTCCGACTACTTTCGACTTGGTCAATCCAGTTTTTCGGGAACGTGGTCAGAAAATTCTGTTTGGGTCGCGCGCTCTTCCTTTCGAATCTTCTCCTGCTTCGCCACTCTTTCCCGCAAATTGTCCAAACCCATTTCGTAATCCCTTCCTATGGCATTTTCAATACCCATAAACCAACCCATCACATTGAGTGGTCTCGGCATACTGGAGTGCATGCCCCAGACGACCCGGGTCTCTTTCCCGTGATCTTCTATAATGTAATACACTTCCGCCGTGCTTTCCCAGGGTTCTATAAAAACCAGGTCCATAAAAATGGTGTCGCCTGAGATCTCCTTGATTTCCTGCGATCCCTGCCCCGCTTCTTCATTTCCCTCCCAGGAGTATTTGGCACCGACTTCACCGGGCGTACCCTCGTAAGTAACCATCATATCGGGGTCCCTTTCCGACCACGGATTCCACTGGTGAAAATGATCAAAGTGCACCACTTGTTCATACACCAACTGGTGATCGGCTTCAATTTTCGTTTCTTTTTCAATGTGGTAATTTACCGGGGCAACCAGCGCCAGTATAACCAGGATCAGTACAATGGCCAGTACGATGTACAAACTCAATTTTAAAACTTTCATTTTTTTTGGTTTTAGGTTATTTAAAGTAGTATTTCTATCCGCCGCCCTCCACTCGTTAAAGTGGTCTGAAACCTATTGGATAACACAATTTCAGTAAAAATAATACATTTTTTTCAATGCTGCACAAATTGTTTGCTCTTTTTCTCGATCGAGTTGACATATTCTTTTTTTCCTATTCAAACAACTTCTATATCTCAAATTCACCAGGGTGCACCTTGAAACACCTCAAAATGTGTCGCCTCTTAGTCTTTACATTCCGGGGATTTATCTCGGTTTATTTATCCAAAATTGTGTAACTTCACCCTTTCGAAGTTCAGTAAAAATACTTTGTCAATGAAAATTTATATTGCAATCATGACCGTTGCTTTGCTCGTGTGCTACGGGGAGGCAAATGCCACAGACTACCACAGCCAACCCATCGATCTAGACTACACTGAAAAGAGCAGTGAACTGCCCCCCGCTTTTTTAGCGGAAGTTTTTCAGGCCAGACGTGAACGTATACTAGAAAAAATGCAGGGCGATGTGGCCATCTTTTCCACCTCCGATCCCCAAAATTTTTACTACGGTACCGGCTTCGATCAAGCTCCTGCCATTGCTGTCCTTTCCCCGGATAGCGAACATCCATTTACTCTGTTTATCCGGCACGCCAATCCCACCATGGTTTTGTGGGACGGGCCGAGGTATACCAAAAAAGAGGCAAAGGAAATTTTTGGCGCCGATGAAGTCTACCTGTTGCACGAATTCGATGAAATCATTCCGCAACTGGTTCGCGATGCCAAAAGTGTATCGCTATTATTCGGCGACGAATTCATTAAAGAAACCCTTGAGAATCGGGTTCCTCCCCGCTCCAATTTTTTAATCCACTCTGACCTGTCTGAAATACTCAACGAAATGCGGGTCATCAAAGATCCCTGGGAGCAGGATCTGCTCACACATTCTGTGGACGTCACATCTCGAGCCCACCAAAGGGCATTGAAGCACATCCGTCCGGGAAAATACGAATACGAAATCAAAGCAGAAATTGAATATGTCTTTCAAAAAAATGGTTGCGGTACGGGATTCAACTCCATTGTAGCCTCAGGGCCCAATGCCACTTTCCTCCACTACCCCATGTACGACAGGCAAATGCAGGACGGTGACCTCATACTCATCGATGTCGGCGCAAAATGCAATCACTACACTGCGGACGTCACGCGAACCTATCCGGTAAACGGGAAATTTTCTCCGGAGCAAAGGGAATTGTACCAACTGGTTTTGGACGCGCAACTCGCATCTATTGAAATGATGAAACCCGGTATCGGCACCCTCGAGCCCCATCACCGCGCCACAGAGATCCTACTCGAAGGTTTGTACGAGCTGGGATTGATCACCGAGCTGGACAGTTGGTGGCAAAGGCGTTTTTATATTCACTACGCGGGACTGCACTACATTGGGCTGCACGTGCACGATGTGGGGCATTTTGCAGATATTGTCAGATCCGACAGGGATCAATACGTATTGAATACTGAGATAAAAGGACGACCTATGGAACCCGGTATGGTGCTGACCAATGAGCCCGGTATCTACCTTGTGGAAGATCGGTTGGATCACTTGAATGAATTGTTTGGTCGGGACGTAGATCATGCTGAACTACAGAGATTTGAATGGGCAGTCAGGCCGACCTATGAAAAATACAGCGGAATAGGAATCAGAATTGAAGATGATGTGTTGATAACAGAAACCGGACACAAAATACTCTCGGATTCTGCCCCCAAATCCATTGAAGAAATCGAATCCATAATGAGTCAGCAATCGGACAAATAAATCTTATTGCTATAAATCAAAGGGGGCGTTTAGGGTCAATAAAAAAAATAGACACCTATCCAGTACCCCAATGAAAATTTCAAATAACAGTCATTCAATCATTTAAATTATTTATCCATGAAAAATATTTCAATTCTAAGCTTATTGAGCCTGGCATTCCTTTTCTTTGCCTGTGCCGGAAACCACTCCACCGAATCATCGGCCTCTGAAGACCCGGGGTTTTCAGGCATTGCCGCTGAAATGGAAGTGGGTGGAATGGGGTGTATGAGGTGCGTAAACAAGGTCACCAATGCCCTGGCCGCCATGGATGGAGTTGCCAATATCAAGGTAAGCCTGGACAATGAAAAAGCCACTTTTGAATACGATCCAGAAAAAACCAATCTGGATGAAATTGCTCGGTTAATTGGTGATCTGGACTACGAGATTGGTGCCTACGGACCCGTTGCAACCGATTAGGCCATTGGCTGGACCCTTCAGAAAGTTTTATCTTCACCCCTTGCGCACCCGTGCACTTATGTGCACTTATGTGCACTTAGTAAAATGGCATTTAAGTGCAAAAGCCTCGGAATCTTTATTGATCCCAACCTACTTTTTTAAACCCATTGACCGGAATATTGGTTACCCCTGTATATTTCACAAAAAAATAAACAATGTTTGGACTGTTTAAGAGCAAAAGGGAGAAGTTGGAAAAAAAGTATGCCAAATTGATGGAGGAATCCTTCAAACTATCAAAAGTTGACAGAAAAAAAGCGGATGCCAAAACAGCTGAAGCCGAAGAGGTCAGAAAGCAAATCGATGATCTGAACTCTGATTAATAATCCGGGTTGATATTGATCGATAATGGCTTTGGCTAAAACTCCGATGAGACCAGCTAAAAACGGAAAAGCCATCCGGATCGGTGCTTTTTTGAATGAGACATACCTCCAAAGAGAGAGCACATAGGTCTAAAAAA
>SKYC01000040.1 GCA_007128085.1 Saprospiraceae bacterium
ATGTTCTTCCTTTGAGCCAGTGCTTGTAAATCCCGTTGTGATTTCGTGTGGGAATCTTCCATTCTCTTACCCAATTCCACTACATGCGTTGTTTTTCCTCTTTGCTGGGCCAGTCTTCCTAACCGAATTTGTTTCAAGTTATTTTCAGAAGCGTTGACAAGGAACTGTGCATCTTTCTTCTGATCGCTTTTATTAAACTTTGCTTCGTTGCGCTCTTCAGCCAGAGTTTTGGTGTCCTCCGATCTTTGGTCCTGGTTGCATGAAGCAAAAAATAAAATACCCGCAGAAAAAAATGTAAGTAACATTATTTCATTTAAGAATATTAATTTTTTCATTTTGATTGATTTTAATTGTTGAACTAATTATTTTCTTTTGGTTAAAAAGCGGAATGACATGAATGTCATCCCGCTTCTATTTACAATAGGAAATCTAACTATGAATTTCTGTGGCGTTGTTTTTGCGCCAATCTTTTTCTAAGTACTCGGCATCTTCGGGATTGCGAGGATGAACTCCCAGGACGATGTTTCCGTCTTTGATTCCCGATTCGTATAATTCAGCACGTGCTTCGGGGATTCCCGATCCGATAAGCGCTCCGACTACTCCTCCTGTGATTCCGCCTGCACCCGCACCGGCTAATCCTGCGGCAATGGGCCCGGCTACAATAAGTCCAAGTCCAGGTATAACCAGGCTTGTTCCGATTGCTGCTATCACACCTGCAGTTGCACCCACACCGCCACCAATGGCAGCACCCTTTCCTGCACCTTCAGCAGCCTTGGTTCCAATTTCAGTTTCCTTAGCTTCACCTGCAAAATGTTTTTTGCGCGTTTCCTCCGACATAACTAAATTGATGTCGTCTTTTGTGTACCCTTTTTCCTGCAAGGTGTTGTACGCATTTTCAGAACTCTTACGGTCTCGAAACATTCCCGTTAACAGCCTGTTGTCCGATGACTTGTTATCATCCCTGCGATTTTGGTTTGGATTTTGGTTTTCTCTCATATTGATTGTTATTTAAACTTTTAATTGTAAATTATTGAACTTCAATTCTAAATAATAAAATAGATTATACTTATATTTTAGTTTTTTTATCTAAATTATCATAGTCTAATTATTATACTACAAAAGTATCATTGTTAATCGTTTAAATTGTTACATATTCGTTGGGAACAGTTACATCATTCACACATTGGAGTTTGCAGAAAATCTGTTGTGATTAATGAAGGGGAAAGCCTTCAATGTCTACCCGGAATAAAGGGTATGCACCAGACAGACCCTGGCGTAAATTTTTTTAGGGAAATAAGAAAAGCGGCCGCTTGTTCCTCTGAGTGATCTCGACAAACACATAATCAAAATAAAATTGGCGATTTCAAGATATTCTAATCAGGTATAATATTTTAACCTAATAATTACCGCAGGATTTTCTATTTTTCGAATTCTTCCTTTTGATTTTGTCCAAATAAAAACGCGATGGGTTTCAGTCCCGGGTGGTGGAGCGAGATGATTTTAACCATTGCAAACATAGGTACAAACAAGATCATTCCGGCCAATCCCCACATGATTCCCCCCAGGACTATGGCGACAATTACGATCAGTGGATTTAATTTGACTTGATTTCCGAGAATAAGAGGTTCGAGAACATAGCTTTCAACCAACTGGATAGCAATGATTATAACGGAAAAAAATAAAATCTTCTGGAGACTGTCAAAATACACCAGGGAAAACAGGATTGGAAACAAACCGCTGATTAGGGGCCCCACATACGGGATGATGGTTATGACCGCACCAAATATAGTAAACAGCATAGCAAAGGGTAAGCCGAAGAGTATGAAAGTGAAGAAAAACATGATTCCCAACAGTATCATTACCTGAGCCCGACCCCACAAGTAGTGAAATGCCACTTGACTAATCTCGTGGAGTGTCTCCTTCGCAGAACCCTCATCGTCTGGAGAAACATACATCATGATGAAATTAAATATTTTTTCCCTGTACAACAGTAACAAAAACAGATATACCAATACCACGAAGAAACTAAAAACGGTATTCAACACATTCCCGAAAAAACCGGTAACAAAGGGCTCTATTTTTTCGATGATCTGACCGGATCGCTCCTCCAGAATTTCGTCTTGCTCGCCCAGAGTTAAGTTGGTTATAGATTCTATTTTATTTTGGGTACTCTCGATAAAAGAATCTACCTTGTCTTCCATCAAGGGCAATTCGGATACAAATAAATTAATCTGGGTTATCAGGAGGAACAGCGTACCACCGAATACGATGAATACCACCAAAGTACTCAGCAGAGAGGATACGGTGCGGCTTATTCCCGTTTTTTCCAGAAAATTGCAGAGTGGAGCCATCAGAAAGGCGAAGAACGTTCCAAATATGAAGGGAATTAAAAATGGATCACCCCAATAGAGAAAGACGACAATGAGCAGAATAAATAATAAAATGCTATTGATTTTTGCCAGTTGTTTCATGATGCATTAAGTTCTATTGGATTAATATTCGCATACCTCCTCCCGCAATACAGGTTGAATGAATAAGTGAATATCAGATTTTATTTTTACTTATGAGTCCATCCTTGTGATCCTTCCGTTTTCCATTTTAATCCGGCCATCTCTTTGGTATAATAAACAAAAATCGCAACTTCCATGCACTCCATGTGCAACTGAAAAGTACCGCTCATCCCCAGAGTGCACACATTCGATAGTGAAGATGGGACTTATTGAAATTTAGCGTGGTACACAATTATTTTTAAATGTTGTATAATTCACATTCCAAAAATGGCTTTGGTTCACCATTACAGGTGAGGTATTTCAATGACTTGACCGTTTTACCATTGCACAGCAGATAGCCTATCTTTGAAGGCCTGCTAAAATGATCTGCGCGTATCCTGCTTCCAACCCGACTGTTTATACTTGAAGTTTGCTGACCTCAACCGCTAAACTTGCTCCCAACATACTGAGCGATCCCAGTTGCCTAAAATGGACGACCGCACTTCTTTTCCCACCGATTTCAATTTTTACTGCCAAATACTCCTGTTGCGCAGCCAAAGAAGTATTCCTTATATTTTGAATTCAATTTTTGTTCTATTAAACACCGGTGAAAGTATCGGCAGTTTTCAAATCTCGCGCAATATTTTCCGAGCATTCTATAGTCCTCTGAATTTCCCAGGAAAAACTTTCCGATGAAGGGGATTATTACGTTCAGGTAGAACATAAAAGTCCATTTTAGTAAATGATTCTTTGGTTCCGATATTTCAATAAGTGCAAAAGACCCGCCTGGTTTTAATATTCTTGAAACTTCCCCGGCCAGAATCCTTTGTTGTTCATCATTAAAAGTCTTTATTCCAAAGGTCGAAACCACAAAGTCAGCTGAATCAGAAGGGATATCATTGCTCAGAACATTCATGAGCTTTAATTCTACGTTTTTATTTTTTAACCTCTTTATGTGCTCTGCTGCTTTGCGATTCATTTCCGCCGAAATGTCCACAGAAATAATTTTTCCTTCGGAG
>SKYC01000246.1 GCA_007128085.1 Saprospiraceae bacterium
AATACTTAGGCATAGTTTTTGCTGTTATTTATTTAAAAAAAGCTGTTCATATGAAATCGACTTTAGTACTCCCCCTTATTTGCGTACTTTTTTTAATGCAAAGCACTCTCTTTGCCGGAGATGGTCGTCAGGCCATATACAACTACATAGACCAATACCAGGAAATTGCCATTGTGGAGATGGAGCGCACCGGTATTCCGGCCAGTATCAAGATGGCTCAGGCCATACTCGAATCCAATGCGGGTCGGAGTGAACTGGCCATGAGGGCCAACAATCACTTCGGTATAAAATGCGGGAATGACTGGACCGGAGGGACTCACTACCGAAAGGATGACGACCGGGATTCCCGCGGGCGACTGATCGAAAGTTGTTTTAGAGCCTATGCGGATGCTGAAGAATCATTTATTGCACATTCTGAGTTTTTGGCCGGTCCGAGCAGGTCTCAGAGGTACGGCTGGTTGTTTGAACTGGATCCAAAAGATTATAAAGCCTGGGCCCACGGTCTGCAAAAGTCCGGTTATGCCACCAACCGACGTTATGGTCAATTGCTGATCAATGTAGTAGAAAACTATAACCTGCATGAATTGGATACACAGTCCAGGCCATTGGCCTCCGCCAGCGATCGAAAGTCGGAGCCCGAAAACACCACCCGCACTGAGTCAAAAAGAGAAGGTGACTTTTTCCAACGGGATCACCAACAGAGGGCGAGAAGGGAATTTGAAATCAATCAACTCAAAGTAGTAAAAGCTCAAGCGGGCGAAACACTTGCAGATATAGCCCTGGAGCTGGAATTGCCTATCAGAGCACTTTTGAGATTTAACGACGATATCGAAGATGGGTTTGTGGCTTTTACTGAAGATCGAAATGTGTATTTGCAACCAAAAAGACGAAATTATCGCGGAGACAGAAGAGTTCACCGCGTCGCGGAAGGAGAAAGCATGCTGGATATATCTCTCAGATACGGGCTGCGTCTGAACAGACTTTACACCAGAAACAGAATGGACGAGGGCCGTGAACCGGCAGCGGGAGAGACCATTTACCTGAGGGGTAGGCGCAACAGAAATGAAAACATAAGATACCGAGCTCCTGAAAGGATTCAGGAGAGAAAAATCGAAGAAAAAGAGGAGAGCCATTACCGGGATGATACTGCATCACCGGATGAGCCACCCATTGCACAAAATCGGAAAACCAGCCCGGATACCAGTAGTGAAAATGCAGGAGCTGAAAGCCTTGCTTCTTCGGATATAAATGATACAGAGGTTACATCCATCGACCAGGTGGAGACGGTGGAGGAAGTGCCTTCTTCAGAAAACCTAACTCACGAAGTAAAAGCCGGAGAAACCTTATTTGCCATTTCGAGAAAATACGGTTTATCGGTCTCAGAGATAGCGGAGAAAAACGGATTACAGGATAACCTCATAAGTATTGGGCAAGTTCTGAGGATACATTGATCCAAAGAAGTAACTTTGCTGCATACCGAAATTCTTTTAAAATGAGCTACCAGTTAAAATTTCTCCTCGTTTTTGTATTGTCTGTTTCTATATTTGTCCTTGACTACGAGGAAACCCTCGCTCAGGGTTCTGTTTACAGTGTCAAAACCGGTTTGACAGCAGGCACACAGAGGTGGAACAACTACAACCGAAGGCCTTTAATGAAATACCATATTGCCGGGGCGATTGAAACTCATTCACCGGAAAATCTCAGCTCCCTTTTTGTGCAATTGGGATACCATCTCAAGGGAAGTGCACTGAGAAGGAGCAGTTTTTCCAGCCCCGTAACGGGAAATATCATTCCCGGGGGAACCGATGAGTTTAAGTTTCACAATGTGTCACTGGTTCTGGGAGGCAAGCAAAAAATGGAAGTGTTTACGGAGAGTCGCTTGTACTATTTGGTCGGAGTCCGTGGCGACTTCAATGTCAAGGCAGAGTTCGACCGTGGGATATACGATAACTTTTCAGACCACATCAACAAATTCACTTTTGGAGTCACCGTAGGCGGTGGGTTGGAAGTTCCCCTCAGCACTCATACCGGGATATTTTTTGAACTCAGTGTATCCCCCGATTTTTCCAATCAAATTTACATTCCGCCCCACCGGAGTTTTTGGGATCCCAACCGAATGAATCCGGAGCAAAAGGTCATCAATATTGCTGTAGAACTTTCCGTGGGAATGAGATTTCTCCACGAAGTCATCTACGTCCAATAAACTCCTTCAGGCAGTTGACCTTGACACAATGAAGTTGATGAAAAAGTTCGATTGGTCTTTTAAAAAGATGATGTGACAACGCGCAGCGGTTTCAAATTTCGCTCGATTTAAAGAGAAAGGAAATTAACAATTAGCGATTCTTGTTGTTGTAAAAAGAAAAAAGATGGCAAATATCAATATCCTTAAGAACGGTCCCTATCAAATTCAAGGAGATTTAAAAATCAAAGACGGCGATGGAAACCCCGTTGACTGCAGTGAAAAGGTATTCTTATGCAGATGTGGGCAGACATCCAACACACCCTTTTGCGATGGATCCCACAAAGCTGCCAATTTCAAAGGATAGTATTAAAATTAAAAAATTAAAATGGCATATACAGAAAGCACTATGTTGCCTCTCGGAATTGAGGCACCAGATTTTAGATTGCCCGATGTGGTGAGTGGTGAAAAGATGACTATAGAGGACGTTAAAGGGGATATGGCAACCGTTATCGCCTTTATATGTAACCACTGTCCATTTGTGCACCACATCAACCCCAAATTTTCAGAGCTTGCAAAGAAGTATCAAAAACTGGGAATTGGATTTGCGGCGATCAGTTCAAACGATGTTAAAAACTATCCGGAGGACAGTCCTGAAAAAATGGTGGAGGTGGCAAAAAAAGAAGGCTACTCCTTTCCCTATTTATACGATGAAACACAGGTTGTGGCGCGCTCGTATCACGCCGCCTGTACTCCGGAATTCTACGTTTTTAACCGAAAAATGAGGTTGGTCTACAGAGGTCAAATGGATGACTCCAGACCCGGAAACGATATTGAAGTCACCGGAAAGGATCTCAAGAGTGCCTTGGATTCCCTTTTGCGTGGTGAACACGTCAGCACCAATCAAAAGCCGGGAGGAGGTTGCAATATAAAGTGGAAGAAGGATATGGATCCCAACAACTAATACCCCACTAACCTTTATTGAAAATAGGGGAATGCCTATCGTATTGATTCAATCTTGAACAGCTAAATCTATCGTATTAGGCCATTGAATAATAAATGGCAATGTATGGAGTAAAGGAGGCTGAGGTGATAAGATTAAGATGTCCCCACGCTGTGGCTTTTTTTGCTTCATGTTGAGACTATTAAATCCCAAAATCCTCAGGTTTTCAAGTTATTATTACCTTTTCTTTACCACATCCCAAATTGTTAAAGGAGTTTCCTTTATCTGTCATGTGCCCAATTCGAAAAATCTAAGCTCAACGGCTCTCCGGCTTTTTGGGTTGTTCCTGCATAGCTCGTTCCAATTCTTTTTGGCGTTCAATCT
>SKYC01000244.1 GCA_007128085.1 Saprospiraceae bacterium
ACAAACCGCAAAACATTCACTCCGTAATATTCCTAAGGGTTGGTAAGGAAGGATACACTCCTAAAGAAGGGAGTTTATCGCCAACCCGCCCGCTTATAGCGGTTCCTTCACTTCGATGTCCTCTCTGGACATCGACCCTTACGGGATCGTTCAGTCATTCGAAAAGTTATCAAAAGGCCGATCCAATGGTTCGGTGTGATGATCTGATTTCAAGAAATGTGAGTCCTCCGGCTGGAATAAGTTAGGTTCCTAATTAGGTTCTCTCATATCATAACAAAGATTACTTTAAAAATTCAACAAGTACTAAGGTCGCTCCTTTTTCTTGGTTTATCTCGATAAATCTTGAAAAAAGTGCCTGGTATATGGAGTTTTCTAACTAGCAGAAAGTGCACAAGGATTTCAGTGTGCCGTGCCCCTCCCTCCCAAACCCGCCAATTAATTGGGGGCACGGCGAGTTGGGGAGGGATTGGTGGGCCGTAGGTACGCAATATGGGTACAATCCAACTTATCCTAAATTCTATTTTTGGTCATGCACTCAGCCCCCTTTCCGTGTTAAACAAAATTTAAAAGCTCCAGAAAAAACACTTTAAACTCCAATTCTTCCCCTTTTTTTACTAAGTTTGTTTTGTTTAATCCCCTTTCCTTGCAAAAATAATATTTTACATCAAAACAATCTGTCATGAAAAAGTTGATTCAACTGTTTTTTGCTCTCATTTTATTGACTGTCGGCATGTCCGCACAGACGCCCTTACCCTTGCATCCCGACCTGATCAAAGGTCAACTGGACAATGGTTTTACCTACTACATCCTGAAAAATGAAATGCCCAAAGACATCATTTCCGTCCGACTCGTCACCAAGGTCGGATCCATACTCGAAGAAGAACACGAGCGGGGTATCGCTCATTACGTCGAGCACATGGCTTTTAACGGAACCGAGCATTTCGAGGGCAATGACCTCATTGAATACCTGGAAGCCAAAGGGGTCACTTTTGGCCGCGACCTCAATGCTTTTGTCAGCTTTGAACAGACGGTATATTTAATGGATGTGAGATCCGATGACCCACCTATGCTCGACAGTGTATTCCTTATCCTCGAAGACTGGGCCGGCAGACTCACTTTCGACCCGGATGAAGTCGAAGCGGAAAGAGGTGTGATAACAGCCGAATACAGAGGAAGACTGGGAGCCATGGACAGAATGATGAACGAGACTTTTCCGGTGGAGTACATGGGGTCAAAATACGCCGAAAGATTGCCCATTGGAAAATTGGAAGTCATAGAAAATGCCGACCGAGAATTGCTCTATAATTTTTACAAAAAATGGTACCGGCCCGAATTGATGGCACTGGTTGTGGTAGGAGATGTAGATACCGATTGGGTGGAAGCCCAAATAAAAGAGCGATTTTCCTATCTGGAAAGCCCGGAAGGTGCACCCGAAAGGGTTCAGGAACAACTTCCCCTAGAAACGGGAACCGCCGTAAAAATTGCTACAGACCCGGAGGCCACATCGACCCGCCTGAGGTTGTTTTACCGTCAACAAAGAGAGGAAATCAATACGGTTGAAAGTTATGAAACGGCGGTTATCAGAAGGCTTTTCAGCAACATGATGCGGGAGCGTCTTAACGACTACACCCGCCTTGGAGATCCGCCATTCAGCAATGCTTTTTCAAGCTACAACCGATCCATCGGAAACATCGATATATTCTCCAATATGGCTTTTATGGCGCCGGATAAAATATCAGAAGCTCTTTCTGTGGTCGCGTTGGAGAACCGCCGCGCCCAACTACACGGTTTTTCTGAAAGCGAACTCAACCTGGCCCGCTCTGCCATCACCACCTCACTGGAAAGGGAAATTCTTGAAAGAGACCAAAAGCAATCCAGGTTTCACAGCAGTGGTTTGATGTCTCGCTTCCTCAACGGCAGTCCTTTTTTGAGCCCCGAGCAGCAACAGGAACTGACCATGAAGTACCTCGATGATATTACTCTGGAAGAAATCAACCGTGCCGTCAGTCAATGGATCCGGCCCGACGATTGGATTTTAACGGTCATGGCGCCGGAGATCGAAGGCATTGACATACCCTCTGAAGAAGAGTTGAGGGCCATCGTTAAGGAAATTATGAATTCTCACCCCGAACCACTGATCGAGGGTGAAGTTCCCGAAAATCTCATCGGATTTGTGCCCGAGCCCGTAGATATCGTTTCCGAAGGTGAAAATGAAGCAATGGATGTTCATCACTGGCAGTTAGAAAACGGAACAAAAGTGTACTTCAAGTACACCGATTTTAAAAGCGATGAGATCATGATGCGTGCTGCAAGGCCGGGAGGACAGTCCGTTATCAGTACTGAGAATCTGCACAATGCCACCTTGTCCACAAGGTCGGTATACAATTCCGGCCTCGGCCCGTGGACACGATCCCAACTCCAGCGATTCAATGCCGACAAGGTCATGAACCTCAACTTTTCCATCGGCGGGGAATACACCAACTTAATGGGAACGACTTCACCGAGGAATTTGCGCGCTTTTTTTGAAACCATCCACCTGGTCATGGAAGACCCCCAAATAACGGAAGAGGGCTTTGGGGCCAATATGTCTAGCTATCGCTCATTTTTGATCAATCAGGACAACGACCCCAACAGTTACTTCTGGAACAAAGTCAACAAAATCAGAACCAAAGACAACGAGCGCAGAAGGAATATGACCATGGATGATTTGGGCGATATCTGCATGGACACCGGCTTTGAAATATTTAAAAATTCTTTTTCATGTGCCGACAACTGGACCTTCTTTTTTGTGGGCAATGCCGATATCGATGAGTTAAAAGAATATACTTCGAGGTATTTGGGGACACTGTCCACTTGTGGAGTAGAAGATGAAATTGTCACCCATCCCGTCGAATACGAAAGGGAAGATCTTCACCACCTGATTTACAAAGGACAGGAGGACAGGAGCACTGCTGTGGGATTGTTTCAGGGAGATTTTCAATTCACAGAAAGAAATGAGAGATTACTGGGAATTGCCACACAGCTGTGCAACATTCTCCTCAGAGAAAAAATAAGAGAAGAAATTGGCGGTGTATACTCCATCAGAATGTTTGGAAATGCAGATCGCCACCTCAACACCTATACAGCCGGCTTTATTTACGGTTCCGAACCGGATAAGATGAAGATGCTCATGGAAGAATCTCTCGATTTATTGGTAGACCTGAGAGACAGCGGACCGAGTCAATCCTACTTGGACCGCGTCAAAGAGCAACAATTGCAAACCCGAAGGCTGAATCTGCAAGAAAACAGATATTGGGCCCAGGGGATTCAGAGTCATGTACTGTACGATGAAGAACTCGAAGATTTGAGTTACGAAGCACTCGAGGCCTTTTGGGAAACAGTAAGCCTGAATGAAGTGCAGGACATGCTCAAAAAGATCATTCGCGATGACCAGATGATCAGTGCAATACTTTATCCCGAGTATCTGAAGGAACAATAGTCTCAGTAAGACCGGGTTTACTTTGAA
>SKYC01000187.1 GCA_007128085.1 Saprospiraceae bacterium
TTTACTAGATGGATGGACTGGGGTCTAAATCCGCCCCCTTGAGGAATCCCGTATAGACGGGAAGGGCAAAAAAACTGTGCTCAATGCCCTTAGTCGAAACCCCGAAGGTTACTTTTTTTGCTCGCGCCGGGGTATCCAAATTGAGCGATGAATTAAAAACACTGTGCACAATGGATTGTTCTGCTAACAAGTGGTGCTGTTTAGAACTTTTATCCGAGTCGGCTACCGCCCCAGCTTTTCTCACAGATGGTATATGGGTAAATCCAGCCCGATTCAAAGGTCAATTTACAGAATAATAATATCTTTACCGCGTCATTTCTGAATAATATTAAACTGCATGCCAGAATCGTCTAAATATTCTGATTTACCCGCTCGCCTCAAAACGGCAGCCATTCTGGGAGTGCTTATTTTGGGCTCTTTATTTGTACACCCTTACGTCTTCTTATTTGTCATCACGACCTTCTTTTTTTTCATTTCTATTGAATTTATCAATATTCGCGGCCGTTATTACAAAGGGTCAGATATTACCTTTATCCAGACATTGAAATGGGGATGGTGGAGTATGTGGCCCTTTTTTATTTCCTTTTACTTTTTTTACCGGGGCGACTATCCACCTTTTTTACCCGGGGTATTTTTATCCATCAGCTTGATTTTTAGCGTCATTTCTCTAATGGACTTATTTCGGTGTTCTTTCAATCGAATTTTTCAAATGCCCAAATGGCTTATTAGTTTTGGCTACTTTGGGAGTCATATGGCCCTTTGGCCACTGGTTCTTTTTTACCTCGGGTCGGATTGGTGGATTTGGGTGTTGTTTTTCTTGTTTGTAATTTGGGTCAACGATACCTTCGCTTTTTTCAGCGGAAAACTATTTGGAAAAAGGAAATTATACCCCTCGGTTTCTCCCAACAAAACGGTGGAAGGACTGATTGGAGGAGTAGTGGGAAGTCTTCTGTTGGGATGGATATTTGCCCCTTCACTGAAGGTGGAATTGATGCACGCCATCACTGCGGCAGCGATTACCGGTCTGGGAGTGAGTTTGGGCGATCTCGTACAGTCCAGGTACAAGCGAATGGCCGGGGTAAAGGATTCCGGAGTTCGTTTGCCCGGTCACGGTGGATTTTACGATCGGTTTGATGGCTTGTTTTTTATTATGCCCTACATGGTGATGCTCGTAATATTTTTTCAACAGTACCAATAAACTCTAACATGACTTTTATACATCGCGAAGGTTATCCCACTTTGATTGTTATTGGAATTTGCATCCTGATTGCCACTGTTGTAGGCTATTTGGTTCACCCGCCTTCGCTGGCCATTGTCCTTATGTTTTCCCTTTTTATCGCTTTTTTTTTCCTCCAGTTCTTTAGGAACCCCTCCAGGAGGGTAGCTGTAAGAGATGTGCGCATGGTGTATGCTCCAGCGGATGGAAAAGTGGTGGCGGTAGAAGAAGCTTTTGAAGATGAAGTTCTACTGGAAAATAGATTGCAGGTTTCCATTTTTATGTCCCCGGTCAATGTGCATGTGAACCGCTCTCCCATAGATGGATCGGTCAAATATTTTAAGTATCACAGGGGTAAATATCTGGTTGCATGGCATCCGAAATCGTCTACGGACAATGAGCGGACCACCATACTCCTCGAAAACAAACAACTGAAACTGGTAATGCGGCAAATCGCCGGTTTTCTTGCGAGAAGAATCGTATTTTACCCAAAAGTGGGGGATTCCGTAGAACAGGGAGGAGAAGTCGGGTTTATTAAATTTGGGTCGCGGGTAGACTTACTCCTGCCATTGGATGCGGAAGTATTGGTGAAGCCCGGAGATAGTGTTATGGCTGCTGAGACGGTAATTGCAAAATTGGGCGGCGACTAATTACAGTTTTCTGAGCTCCAGTTCGCTGAGGAGCTCAATCAGATCGCCTTCGAATATTTCCCCCGCGCTGCCCTGAATCAAACGGGTATTCGGCAAAACCAGACAAACTTCTATTCTCTGTCCCTCGCTGTCCAATACTTCCCAGCCTTCGTAATCCATGACTTTTACTTCCCGGATGACCAAACCGCTGTCATCGGCGTAAATGCTGTCTATGGCCATAAAAAATTCCAGCATTTTCAGAGAGGATTCAAACTTGTACATGGAGAACATCACCGACTCCTCTTCCTTTTCATATGCCGTGGTGTAATGGTAAATATTTTGTAACTCTTTGGCAATTTGCCGGCCGGAAACCAGATTGTAAGACAGTAAAATGGTCGGGAAAAATTCACTCAGGTCCTCCTCTGCCTCCTCCCCAAAGGGCAGCATTCCAAAGTCAGGCACATCTTCCTTTGTAAAAAGGCTTTTAAATAAGCCGGTGGCTCTGGAAAAAGATTCGTGATCGCTGATTTCACTAGAGGATTTTGTCATCATTTCCCCGGATTCCGTTTCTCGGATCGTCTGATCCTCCTCAGAACTCTCTGAGGTGCTGCATGCGGGCAGGCACAGTATCACCAGCCAGCTAATAAACAAAGGCAGGAGAATGTGACTCGGACAAATGGATTGCTTAATCTTGTACATTTTCAGGCCGCATTTGTGGAAAAAATAAAACCTCTTGGATGGACTTCTTACCCGTTAATATCATAACGAGGCGGTCTATTCCTATTCCCAGCCCCGCAGTAGGAGGCATCCCGTATTCAAGGGAGCGAACAAAATCTTCGTCCATGGCCATGGCCTCGTCATCCCCTTTCTTGCCCAGTTCTATCTGGTCGAGCAATCTCTCCTTCTGATCGATCGGGTCGTTGAGCTCTGTGTAGGCATTGGCAATTTCTTTCCCGTTGACAAACAACTCAAACCGCTCTACGAGACCCTCTTTGCTCCTGTGTTTCTTTGCGAGTGGGGTCATTTCAATGGGGTAGTCGATGATGAAGGTGGGTTGAATCAGGTTTTTCTCCACTTTTTCACTGAAAATTTCATCGATCAGCTTCCCTTTCCCCATTTTATCGTCCGTCGGGACATGTATTTTTTTACAAAAATTTCTCAAGTCAGACTCTGTCATTCCAGAAATATCCTGTCCGGTGTACTCTTTGATGGAATCGTACATAGATATCTTGGGATAGGGTCCGGAAAAATTAATGGAGTGCCCTCCATACTCGACAGAAGAAGAACCGAGAACAGACGTGGCAATGTTTTCTAAAAGGCTCTCCGTCATTTCCATCATCCATTGGTAATCCTTGTAGGCTACATAAATCTCCATGGAGGTAAACTCCGGATTGTGCGTCCTGTCCATTCCCTCGTTTCGAAACATCTTTCCGATCTCGTACACCCCTTCAAATCCGCCGACAATTAACCTTTTGAGATACAACTCATTGGCAATCCGCAGGTACAATGGAGTATCGAGGGTGTGATGATGGGTCTTAAACGGACGCGCTGCAGCTCCTCCGTGTATGGATTGCAACACGGGCGTTTCCACTTCCAACCAACCCTTTTTATCAAAAAAGGCGCGCATGGAACTGATGGTTTTGGATCGGGTGACAAA
>SKYC01000255.1 GCA_007128085.1 Saprospiraceae bacterium
ATCCTGATGAGTACGCAGGGTCAAAGGAATGCGATGGAAAAATTCTTCGGCAGCATAGCCGCTGAAGTTTCTGTCCGGGCGAACAAACCCGTTCTACTCATTCCCGCAGATCTCGACTACAGACCCATTAAAAACATTGTTTTTGGAGCCAACAAAGAATCGGTGCACAAGGAGAGCATTGATAAAATCAGACCCATTGTCAAACTCTACGGCGCGACAGTACACTTTGTCTACGTCATGGAGGGGGCTATTGATCAAAATGAAAAAGACGAGGTGAGAGAACAAATACTCACCACTCTTTTCGACCACGATGTTCCGGACTTTCCTTTTGAAATTCACTTTGTGGAGGGCAAGAAAGTGATGGATGGAATCAATCATTACATCGAATCCAAGAATGCGGAACTGGCGGTATTTTGCAATATCAACCGAAATTTCTGGAGGTCAATTCTACACAGGAGTACGACCAAGAGAATGGCAATGAACACAAAAGTTCCCCTGTTGGTCATCCATTTAAAAGAAGAAAGTTAACATTATCAATCACTTGAATAAAACATTTTATTATGGCCTTTTGTGCATCTGATCCGGTTTCAAAAATTATGTCTACCGATCTCATAACCATTTCACCCAATCAAACCATCGAAGAGGTGGATCGCATTTTCAATGAACATGCAATCAATCACTTGCCGGTCGTCAATGAAAATATGAATATTCTCGGCATGGTCAGTAAGTCAGATGTTTATAAAGTCTCTTACGGCTTGTCGGTTTTTCACAACAAACACAAAAAAGAGTACAACGAATCTCTTTTCAGATCACTGTTGGTCTCTGATATAATGACTGAAAAGGTGGCTTCACTGTCGGCGGACAAATCCATTGGGGTTTCCATAGGTATCTTCAAAGAAAATTTATTCCGCGCCCTTCCCATCACTGAAGATGGGAAAGTGATTGGAATTGTGACGCCCATGGACATTATTTCCAAGTGTGTGGAAAATTAATAATTCCTTTTCACTGCACTCATTTAAAAAGAAATCCGGCAATTGGGTAGTTCCCCAATGCCTCTTTGGTGGTTGGAATCATTGACTACGGCAAAAAGGTCTTACTTTTTGATGTACATGACCTCTTTCACTGCTTTGATGACTTTTTCGGGATTGGGCATATACTCCTCCACCAATGTGGATGCATAGGGAAGTGAAGTATCTGCTGCATTGATGCGCACCAGCGGTGCATCCAGAAAATCAAAAGCGAGTCGCTGAAGGGTATAGGCAATTTCAGCCGAGATACCGGCAAAGGGCCAGGACTCATCTATAATCACTGCCCTGTTGGTTTTCTTAAGGGATCTAACCAGTGTATCTATATCCAGAGGGCGTATGGTTCTGAGATCGATGACTTCTGCTGAGATGCCGTCTTTCTCCAATTCCACAGCGGCTTTTGAGGCCACTTCGGTCATTTTATTGTAAGCAATCAATGTGACATCGCTGCCTTCTCTTCTGACTGCGGCTTTGCCTATGGGAACCAGGTATTCGCCATCGGGCACTTCTCCCTTGTGGCCGTACATGATTTCGGATTCCATTACGCAAACGGGATCCTCGTCTCGGATTGCGGACTTCAACAGGCCCTTGGAATCTGCGGGATCAATACAACTCACCACCTTCAAACCGGGCACATTCGCCATCCAACTCTCAAAGGTCTGACTGTGCTGCTGAGCCAGCTGACCTGCCGCGCCCGAAGGTCCTCTGAATACCACCGGACAACCATATTCTCCGGAGGATTGAGAAAGGGTTTTGGCGGCGTTATTGACAATTTGGTCAAAAGCCAATACGGCAAAATTCCAGGTCATAAACTCTACGATGGGTTTTAGGCCATTCATGGCTGCGCCCACTCCAATGCCGGCAAAACCGAGTTCAGAAATCGGGGTATCGATCACCCTTCTGGCACCAAATTCATCCAACATGCCTTTACTCACTTTATAGGCACCGTTGTATTCGGCTACTTCTTCTCCCATCAAAAATACCTTATCATCCCTTCTCATCTCCTCTATCATGGCCTCCCGTAGGGCATCCCTCAATGTTAATTCTCTTGCCATTGGTTTAATTTTTCGCAAATTTAATGATTAGTCATCAATTAGACCGAAATCCGGCACAAATTATTGGAACAAGTCCCCGGCCATTTCTTTTAAATCCAGGCCTCCAAAAGTCCCCGAGCTCATCATCAAATAACTGGAATCGCCGGACGAGTGCTCTATCAGGCTTTTGCGCAATTCTTCGGCATCGTTGACAACGATAATGTCTTCCCTTCCAAATTGTTTTCTAATGATGTCTTTATTCAAAGGCGGCATTCGTTTCATTTTTAAGGTGTGCGGGCTGAAAAACACAATGGCGACATCCGCTTTGTCCAGTGCTCCTCTGTAGTGTGGCAGAAATTCCTGATTCAGGCTAGAATAGGTGTGTAATTCAACCACAGCAAACAGGTGGCTTTCGGGAAAGCGCTGCCGAAAGGACTCCGCTGTGGCTTTTACTTTTGAAGGCGCATGGGCAAAGTCCTGATAAAAATACCGATCGCCTTTGCGGGCAATTAACTGCAATCGTTTTTTTGCCCCCTTAAAGGACTGCATGGCCTCCAGAAAAGCCGCTTCCCCCAAACCGAGTTCATTGCACACCAATTGAGCTGCACTGAAATTGGCCATATTGTGTTCTCCGAAGAGTTCAATTTCGTATTTTTTGTCTCCCGACGAAACCAGTGACCAGTTTTCATCGCCTCGTTGATGGCGGATATTCCCGTATGGAATCAGTTCGGCAGAACCGGTATAATCGTCCTTCAATTTCCGCAGTTGTCGATCCGATTCATACCAAAATACTTTTGCTTCCTCCGGCAGGGTTTTGAGAAATCCGGAAAATTGCTCAAAGTAGTTTTCCTCTGTGGGAAAAACGTTCATGTGGTCCCAGGCAATTCCCGTCAAAACGGAAATTTGCGGACGGTAATGAAAAAACTTGGGTCGTCTGTCAATGGCAGAACTCAGGTACTCGTCCCCCTCTATCACCACAATAGGTGCATCGGACAGTGACACCATGTTTTCAAATCCATCCAGATAGGCTCCGACCAGATAATCGAATTCTTTTCCGTGGTACTTGAGAGCGTGCATAATCATGGAGGTCGTCGTGGTTTTTCCGTGACTTCCGCCTATCACTACCCGGGTTTTATCTTTTGAATGTCTATAGATGTACTCCGGAAAAGACAAAATTTCCAAGCCCAGATCCAGCGCTTTATTTAGCTCCGGATTGCCCTCGCGCGCGTGCATTCCCAGAACAATCAGGTCGAGGTCGTCCTGTATATTGTGCTCAAACCATCCCTCCCGGTCGGGAAGCAATCCCTCCCTGGCCAATCGCGTTCGGGCCGGGTCGTAAATTTCATCGTCTGAACCCGTTATACGGTGACCCTGCCTTTTCAGGGCGATGGCGAGGTTGTGCATCACGGCACCACCAATGGATATAAAGTGAATGTTCAT
>SKYC01000027.1 GCA_007128085.1 Saprospiraceae bacterium
AATAAATTGCTCGCGCTATTGGTTACCCACCAAATGAAGGAAGCAGTTGATTACGGAGACAGGTTGATTCAGTTTCACAAGGGCCGGGTGGTTCGGGATTTAAATGAAAGAGAAAAGTCGGCTTATAAACCCCTTGAAATTATGGAGTGGTTTTACAATTCCTGAACCGGAGCTGCAGATGCCTGACGTTTTTTTTAAATATCTGACAGATCAACTCATTTATTATTGCTAAAACAACTTTCTTTTTAGTAAAGTGTTAATTTTGAAAATTCAAACGGACAAGCGGTGAATTGGATTTTGGAGGATAAAAATAGTTTGTTTTGTGTGATATAGGAATCGACTTATTTTCGCATTTGTAAAAATAGGTGAAGCTAAAAATAAGATGTATGAAAAGTGTAATTACATGTGATATGGAAGGGGTTATAGAGACTTTTAATCCCGGGGCTGAAGAGATGTTTGGTTACGATAAGGAGGAACTGATCGGGAAAAAGAGGGTATCCTTATTTTCCCCCGGTGAAATTGTGCTACAGAATGTGGGCACTTGGTTGAGTGAAGCGATGAAGAGTGGAGAATACGTAACTGAAACTCAGTTTATCAGAAAGGATGGAGAGCGTTTCAATGCCAGGATCAGAATTACCATGACCTACAAAGACGGGAAAGACCAACCACCGACGGGTTATTGTGGTGTTACGGAAAAACTGGATAAACCGGTAGAAGTACCTATACATTGGTCCACCCACCTGATTAAGGCCCTGGCCATTACCCGTATGCCTTTTTTAAGTGCGGTATTGGGGCCGGGTTTTGTAGCGGGAGCTTTTGCGGCTCATTACACCTTGGCGGAGGGTGCTTTTTCGTGGAGTCTTTTTCTGATTACTTTGCTCGGTCTGGCTCTTCTGCATTTGGCCAGCAATGTATTCAACGACTATTTTGATGTAAAAGACGGCACCGATGGTGCCAATACGGCATATTTTACTCAATTCACCGGAGGAAGCCGGGCCATCGAACTCGGGCTCATTGATTTGAAAGGAACCAAGAGGCTGGCCATAGCTCTGTTGGCTGCAGCGACATTCATCGGCTTATACCTTACCTGGCAGACGGGTTGGCCCACTTTGGCCATTGGACTCGCAGGGGCTTTTATGGGGTATTTTTACACGGCTCCACCATTGAGACTGGTGGCCAGACGTGGGCTCGGGGAATTGACCATCGTCTTGGCTTTCGGGTGTATGGTTACTTTGGGAACTTATTACGTATTGACCGGAGAGCTCAGTTGGTTGGCCTTTTTGATTGGTTTGCCCCCCGGATTACTCACGGCCAACATTTTATTGATTAATGAATTTCCGGATGCGGAATCGGATGCGCTCACGGGCAAGGATCACTTGATTGTGGCCTATGGCAAAAAGGCCGGTGTGTACTTTTATCTGATTATTTTATTATTGGCCATTGCAAGTTATGGCGTGATATTTTCCCTGCTCGGCTCTGACAATTACTTTATTTTGGCTGTGGGCGCTTTTACCGCCATATACGGTTTGTCGATATTCAATAAAATTCGGAAAGATTACCAAAAAAGAGAATTGGTCAAATCCAATGTAAATACAATCATTTTGAGCTCAGTGAGTTCAATTCTCTTTGCAATAGCCCTGTTGTTGCCGGGGTGGATATGAATGGTCAGCGGCCGTGGCCGTTTTCATCCATGCCCAGTATTTTAATTTCAACTCGTTGATTCATTCGCCGTCCAATGGCTGTTTTGTTGGTCGCAATGGGTTTGCTTTTTCCATAACCTCTGTAGGATAGTCTGGCGGGATCTACACCTCTGGCAATTAGAAATTGAGTCACCGATCTGGCGCGCTCCCTGGACAGTTTTTTGCAGTATTCTTCTGAGGGCAGGTCATTGGTGTGGCCTCCGATTTCCACAGTAAATTCCGGATTGTCAATAAGAAAATAGGCAATGAGATCCAAATTTTCGTGGGATTCCGGTTTGATATTAAAGGTATCTGCGTCGAAGTATAGCCTGTTGATTCGGATCAGCTGTCCTTCCTGCAGTTTGCTTCGGTGAATACCTCCCAGAGACCGCACGGGAGGCCCTGTTCTTTCGGGTGGAGGATTTACCTTTGCTTCTTTCTTGTTAGCAGAAGGATTTTCATTTACGGGTTCTGGTTCGGGTTCATTGGTCCGAATAGGGTTCGTGGATGCGAGACGCTGGACTTCAGTGGCTATCTCCTCCTCATCTACTTTTTCTGCCAGTATTTCTTCCATTTGGTGGTACTCAGTCTCATTGCAGGGTATGCGTGAAATGTGAGACGCATTGTCCAGGAGGAGATTCCCATTGTAAGGAAATAAAACAGGTGTTTCGTAAAACGCTTCCAACATGATGTATTTAAAATCCTGATTGGGTTTAAATTGAAATTGATACTTTTTCCAATCGTTATTGTCCACCGGTTTGGATTCTGCCAGGAGCTGAACGCGGTCACACACGGAGTTCCCTCCCCATACTCTCAATACAGTTGGAGTGGTATAGTTGGTCAGTTCCTGTGTCATATGACTCAGCGATACATACGATCTTGACCGCGCCAACCAAATACTGAACTCGTAGCAATGTCCTTCTTTCATAACCCCTCTAACGCGTTGGGCAACCCTTTCCCAGGTGTCATTATCTCTTACGACCATTCCCATATAGGTTTTGCCATCTTGAGGATCCATGGTTACTCTCCAACCATGGCTGGGTGGATCGATGGGATGAACATCGGGTGGGGTTTCGCCTCTGAACCCGCAATCCATCCATCCAACCGGAGGAACCGACTGTTTTGGTTCGTCTTCAAATGAAGGATTGGTGAGTTTTACGGTATCCAGTTCAAACTGTGCATTGGCCATTTGCCCGTAGCCGACTACAAAAAGAGCCAGACAGATAAGCTTAACTAATAAGAGCCATGATTTATTCATGCTTAAAAAACTTTATTCGAACGCGCAACTTCTGTTGCTGATTTAATGAAAAAATTGCCCTGTTCCTTTCGTTTCTGATCACAATCCTTGACTTTTTTCTTTCAATTTCACCCGGATCATTCGCGGAGGCTTCTAAAAAACAGCTACCTGCGTTATTGTCAGCCTGTTGAAGCGCCTCCATAATTCGACACTTGTTCAATTTTCTGTCCATGAGGCCAAATCTTCCCTCCCATCTCTGTTTCTATTGGCCTCAGGGCTTTTACGGGATAACCATCATGAATAATCCTGGTTAAAACTTCAGGAATGATAACGCAGTAGATAGAAAATTCTTATTTACTGACTGTGTGTATTTAGCCTCGAGCGAACACTCCTACGCCTATTTAAAGGCATTAAACCCGGTTACATCATTTCCCGTTATCAATAAATGAATGTCGTGAGTTCCTTCGTATGTCAGTACGGTCTCCAGGTTCATCATATGTCTCATTATGGGGTATTCATTGGTAATACCCATCCCTCCGTGAATTTGTCTCGATTCCCTAGCCACATCCAGTGCCATGGCTACATTGTTTCTCTTGGCCATGGAAATTTGTGCCGGACTGACCTTTCCCTGATTGGCGAGCGTACCCAATCTCCAGTTCAGTAGTTGAGCTTTAGTAATCTCAGTAATCATTTCAGCCAGTTTTTTCTGCGTAAGTTGAAATTGGCCAATGGGCTTATCAAACTGTACTCTTTCTTTAGAATACCGGAGCGCACTGTCGTAACAATCCAAAGCCGCTCCTACTGCTCCCCATGCGATTCCGTAACGGGCTTTTGACAAACAGGACAAGGGCCCCTTAAGACCTCTCACTTCAAACAGTTGTTCTTTTGGAACCCTCACATCCTCAAAAACCAACTCACCGGTTACAGATGCTCGCAACGACCACTTCCCCTTAATTTCCGGTGCACTGACACCGGGGAGGTCCATATCTAAGATCAGGCCTCTGATTTTTCCCGTTTCGTCTTTGGCCCAAACAATGGCCAGGTCAGCTACCGGGCTGTTGGTAATCCACATTTTGGATCCGTTGAGTATCACTTCATTGCCATCTTCTTTAATGGTGGTAATCATCCCCCCCGGGTTGGAACCAAAATCGGGTTCCGTCAATCCAAAACAACCAATGAGTTCGCCGGAAGCCAACTTTGGCAGGTATTTTTTCCGGTGTTCTTCGGTTCCGAATTTGAATATGGGATACATAACAAGCGACCCCTGAACAGAAGCCATGGAGCGAATTCCGCTGTCTCCTCTCTCCAATTCCTGCATAATGATTCCATAGGCGATTTCATCCATCCCTCCACAACCGTATTTTTCGGGTAAGCTGGGACCAAAAGCGCCTATTTCTGCGAGGCCTTTGAAGAGATGGGTGGGACATTCGGCTTTTTCAGCGTACTCTTCAATGATCGGGCTCACTTCTTGCTTCACCCAAGCCTGAACTGCTTCTCTGGCCAATAAGTGATTTTCATCCAACAGTTCATCCATTTGAAAGTAATCGTGATGTTGGTATCTGTCTGTTTTATTCGAACTCATATTAAATCTTTTGTGCAAAATTAATCAATTCGGAGCATATGGGCGAGAAATTCAATGGTTTTGAGGTGGTGGTTAAACGACTTTATCAAATGAATAGTTCTTTTTTTTGTGAATAATTGTCGCCTTCATACCCCCTGGAATTGAGCGGTGTGAAGTTGCCCGGGAATGTTGAATTCGTCGGTATTTTTCGTCCAGTGGTTTTAAATTTTCTAAAATGGAAATTTATGCGGATATTTGGCCGGACAATTGAGCAATGACTATGGGAATGATTGCACTGGAAGGTATTCATTTTTTTGCCCCTCACGGCTATTACGAGGAGGAACAACTCGTCGGGAATCAATTTGAGGTGGATGTCTATGTAGATTTAGAATTTAAACTTCAATCAATGGAGGACGCATTGGAAAACACCGTCAACTACGAATCTCTTTTTAACGTTTGTCGCGAAGTATTCAGTGGCGCGCCCCGAAAACTGATTGAAAGCCTGGCCATGGATATATGTAAGTTCATTAAAAACCGGCATCCGGAGGTAAAAAGTGTCAAAGTAAGGGTTGCAAAAATGAACCCTCCACTGGAGGCAAGAACCGATCGATCTTTTGTTGAATACGAACTCTCATAGTCCTACTGGATTTATAAATTCCCAAAAACTCAAAAAATGAACCTCAGCACTCCGGACTTGATCATTGTCTTTGGGTTTTTTCTGGTGACCATTCTCATAGGGGTTGCAAGTGCCAAGAGAGCCGGAAAAGGTTTTAAAGAGTATTTTTTATCCGGGAGAAAAATGCCCTGGTGGTTACTCGGAATATCCATGGTCGCGACCACTTTTTCTGCCGATACCCCCAATCTCGTATCCGAAATTGTAAGGAAAGACGGAATTGCCGGAAACTGGGTATGGTGGGCTTTTTTGGTGACGGGCATGCTCACCGTATTTATTTATGCTAAGTTGTGGAGAAGATCCGGAATTTCTACCGACCTGGAGTTTTACGAGATCAGGTACGGTGGTAGGGGAGCGGCATTTTTGAGGGGATTCAGGGCGATCTATCTGGGGCTGATTTTTAACATTATCATTTTGGCTTCGGTTCTGCTGGCCGGAATAAAAATTAGTTCTACCATGCTTGGAATGAGTGCCGAGAAAACGGTACTCATCATTTCGGTAATCACCCTTTTTTACACAGTTCTGGGAGGGTTGAGATCGGTCATTCTCACGGACCTTTTTCAATTTATAATTGCCATGGTGGGATCTATTTGGGCAGCTGTTTATATTGTAAACATGCCTGAAGTGGGTGGCCTCAATGAAATTTTATCCCGGCCGGAGCTGCAGGATAGTCTCCGCTTTGTTCCGGAATTGTCCAACCGGGAGGCATGGATGGCCTTATTGGTCATTCCCCTTGCTGTACAGTGGTGGGCGGTGTGGTATCCCGGAGCAGAGCCCGGGGGAGGCGGTTATATTGTCCAGCGAATGTTGTCGGCAAAAAATGAATCCCACGCCGTTGGGGCATCGCTCCTTTTTAACATAGCGCATTACGGTTTGAGGCCCTGGCCATGGATTTTGATTGCACTGGCTTCGCTGGTGGTATTTCCGGAACTGGAGGATTTGCAGCGGGCTTTTCCTCATATTGATGAATCGGTGATTGCCGATGACCTGAGCTATTCAGCCATGCTGACTTATCTGCCCTCAGGCTTACTGGGGCTCGTATTGGCATCATTGATTGCGGCGGTAATGTCCACCTTATCCACTCATTTGAACTGGGGTGCCAGCTATGCCGTCAACGACTTTTATCACCGATTTATTCGGCCCGAAGCTTCCGAGAAGGAATTGGTTTCTGCGGGCAGGATATTTACAGTTTTTATCCTCCTGGTAGCGGCTTTTTTGGCCTTGAGATTGGACAGCGCTCTGGAGGTGTTTAATATTATATTATTGATTGGAGCGGGAACGGGCTTGCTGTTCATTCTCCGATGGTTTTGGTGGCGCATCAATGCGATGAGTGAGATTGCAGCCATGTTGATTTCTTTTGTCGTTGCGATCCTATTGACCCTGGTGCTGCCCGATCACTACGAGTTCTGGGATAATATGCCCGACTACTACAGATTGTTGATTGGGGTGTTGGTTACTACGGCAGCTTGGGTGACGGTTACCTTTTTGACCCCCGCTGAATCAGATGAAACACTGATGGGTTTTATTAAAAAAGTAAGACCACATCTCTTTGGATTTAAAACTGTTATAAAGAGAAATAAAGTCCAACCGGAGGACATAAAAACTTCGAATTTCAGCAAGGAGCTCAGTGCTATGTTTGCCGGCATCTTTATGGTTTACGCCGCATTGTTTGGCACGGGTTTTTGGATTTACGGAATGTGGTTGGAGGGCAGTATTGCCACGGTGGTGTTTTTACTGGGAATCTATATTTTATTTAAAATCCGGGCCTCTGTGTTTTAAAAATTGATTACCTTAGGCTGAGAAGTAATAAAATTTATGGTAAAAAACTGGAAAAAAGTAAAATTCAGAACCGTTGAACAGGCTAGCCTGAAAGGACGTGAGTGGTTGACCAACGAAAAAATTGTGGTTGATTCTGTGATGAATCCCGAAGTGACAAAGTCCATCCCGCACTTAGACAGTCTGCCGGGGGAGAACCCCTATTTGAGGGGGCCCTATGCTACCATGTATACAGGCAGGCCATGGACGATCAGACAGTATGCCGGTTTTTCTACAGCCGAAGAGAGCAATAAATTTTACAAGAAAAATCTCGCCGCAGGTCAGAAGGGCTTATCGGTTGCTTTTGACTTGCCCACTCACAGAGGGTATGACTCCGACCACCCGAGGGTGAGTGGTGATGTGGGCATGGCGGGGGTTGCCATTGATACCATAGAAGACATGAAGCAGTTGTTCGACGGTATACCGCTGGACAAAATTTCGGTATCCATGACCATGAATGGAGCGGTTATACCCATAATGGCCTTTTTCATAGCCAATGCTTTGGAACAGGGAGTGCAACCTCGTGAATTGAGCGGAACCATTCAAAACGATATTCTCAAGGAGTTCATGGTGAGGAATACCTATATATACCCGCCCAAACCCAGCATGAGAATAGTGTCCGATATTTTTGCCTACACGGCCAAAAATATGCCGCGGTTTAACTCCATAAGTGTCAGTGGTTACCACATGCACGAGGCCGGTGCACCGGCGGATATCGAACTTGCTTATACACTGGCAGATGGCATAGAGTACGTCAAAACAGGAATTGAAGCAGGGTTGAAAGTCGATGATTTTGCGCCCAGGATTTCCTTTTTTTGGGGTGTGGGTATGAATTTTTTTATGGAAGTAGCCAAGTTGAGGGCAGGAAGGCGATTGTGGGCAGAAAAAATGGCACAGTTTAAGCCCGACAATCCAAAGTCTTCCATGTTGCGAACCCATTGTCAGACCTCCGGCTGGAGTTTGACAGCTCAGGATCCTTTTAACAATATATCCAGAACGACCATTGAAGCACTGGCAGCTGTTTTTGGAGGGACTCAGTCACTGCATACCAATTCTTTTGATGAAGCCATTGCGTTGCCCACCGAATTCAGTGCCGGAATAGCGAGGGAAACTCAGTTATTTATCCAGAAAAAGACGGACATTACCCGCGCGATTGACCCCTTTGGGGGTAGTTATTACGTGGAGTACCTGACGGATCAGCTCGTTAAAAAAGCAAAGGAACATATTGCTGAGGTAGAACAGGCCGGAGGGATGACCAAGGCCATTGAGAAGGGACTCCCCAAGAGAAGAATAGAAGAAGCAGCCGCCAGAAGACAGGCAAAAATTGACCGAGGTGAGGAAAAAATCATTGGAGTAAATATTTTTTCAGGACATACAAATGAGACTTTTGACGTACTGGAAGTCGATAATTCCAAAGTGAGAAAATCTCAGATTGAACAGCTAAAAGCGGTAAAAAAGTCGCGGGATGAGAAAAGAGTTCAGCAATTGCTCGAGCGTTTGACAAAGGCAGCTTCGGGAAATGAAAATCTGTTGGAAATTGCTGTGGAAGCCGCATTGGCGAGGGCAACACTCGGGGAAATATCTATGGCTATGGAAAAGGAGTACTCCAGATATGTACCCCAAAGTTCATCGATTACAGGAGTTTATTTAAACGAGATGAAAGGCAATAAAATTTTCTTAAGAGTGCGCGAATTGTCCGCACGATTTCTCGAACTGGAGGGCAGGCGCCCCCGAATTATGGTAGCGAAGCTGGGTCAGGACGGTCACGATCGCGGATCCAAGGTAATTGCAACGAGTTTTGCAGACCTCGGATTTGACGTGGATGTAGGGCCCTTGTTTCAAACTCCTGAAGAGGCGGCCATGCAGGCGGCAGAAAACGATGTGCACATTCTCGGGATATCGTCTCTTGCAGCGGGACATAAAACCCTGGTGCCGCAAACGATAGCTGAGCTGCAGAAGATCGGGAGGGGAGATATTCTGGTGATCGTCGGTGGGGTTATACCGGAAAGGGATTACGATTTTCTCAGAGAGGCGGGCGTGGCCGGAATTTTTGGACCGGGCACCGTAATCGCAGAGGCCGCAGCAGAAATTCTGAACCGACTCCTGGCAGAGTCCTCCAACCATTAAAAACCCGGGAAAGCCCCGCTCTTCAGTCAACTACCATAAACTCTGAGGCGATATAATCGGCCAGGAGTTTACCTTTTTTGGTGAGTTGAAAATGCTTCCTTTTGTTCTGTTTTAGCAAACCCGATTTTTCCAGGCGATTGCGGGTTTCGTCAAAGGAAATTTTTGCCTCCGGTAGAATGGAAAGGGCCTTCTCACGGTCTACTCCCTCAATGAGTCGAAGGGCTGTCATGAGGTATTCGTTGTAGTGATTTTCCGGACTCAATCCCTCCATTTCCAAAGGGAGCTCACCGGCGAACAGCTTTTTTTCATAGATGGCGTTGTTGGCGATGTTCCAATATCGGTTTTGACCGTCGAAAGAATGAGCCGATGGCCCGAGGCCGAGGTACGGAATACCCTTCCAGTAGGAACTGTTGTGAACCGCTCGTTGGCCGGGAAGAGCAAAATTTGAAATTTCGTAGTGTTCGTAATTTTTCTCAGTTGCCCAGTCCATCAGAAATTCAAATTGCCGAACCACTTCGTCTTCCCGGGGAGCCATTTCCGTTTTTTTGCGTATGCGGTGTGCCAAAATGGTTTTGGGTTCTACCGTAAGAGCGTAGGCAGAAAAATGTGGGACTCCATAGCTGCTGAAGTTTTCGAGATCTATTGAAAATTCATCCAGTGAGCGCATGGGAATACCGTAAATCAGGTCGGCCGTCAGTTGATTAAAACCGGCAGCCAAGGCCCACTCAATGGCGAGGTGTGCTTGTTTGGCAGAGTGCGATCGGTTCATCCACTTGAGCACTTTGTCGTTGAATGACTGTACGCCTATACTCAATCGGTTTATTCCGACCTCTGCAAGTGTCCCGATATAGTCCTTATTGAGATCGTCGGGATTGGCTTCGAGGGTGACCTCGGACAATCCACTTAGATCATAGTGCTCAGCGAGCTTAGAAAATACGAGTTGTAGTTCACGGGCACTCAAAACCGATGGCGTGCCCCCTCCCAAATAAATGGAGTTGATTTTTACATCGGACAAAAAAGAATCCCGGACTTCAATTTCCTTCAACAAGGCTTTAAGATACCCTTCTTTTCTATCCAAATTGGTTGAAAAGTGAAAGTTGCAATACGTGCATGCTTTCCTGCAAAAGGGTACATGAATATAAATCCCTGCCATACTGCAAAGGTATGGAAAAAGAAATTGCAATAATCAGTCCGGTGTAAATCCCGGGGAAAGTACAAGCAAGGATTTATCGGGCTATGCTCAGCCTTTGATACATCCAGCCATTGGCGCCCTTTATAGCAATGAGATACCAACCTTGACTCAGATCTGATACATTGAGTTCAAAGGTATCGCTTCCGGGATAAACAGAACGGATGAGTTGACCGTTGGACCGGATCAGGTTCAATTTTTCAATTTTTTCCGCATGCGTTATCACCACTCTGTCTGATGCGGGGTTGGGATACATTTGCACCTGAAAGTCCTCTATGTCTTTAATACTTGAGATCATGTCAAATACGGCGAACAGTGTAAGATTGTTTCCGGACATGGTAAATTCATAAACCGGATCTTCACTGAGTACTGTTTCCTGGTCGTCCTCCCAGGATACAAATTCGTAATTGTCCGGGTCATCCACTATGGCTTCAACGGTTACCGCAGCGCCTTCATCGTAGTACCCCTCACCCAAAGCAGTTCCCAGGCCATCTTCTACAACGATGATCTGTAAAAAGAAATCGCCTCTGGCCGTATCTGCACCCCAGCTGAGATAGGGAAATCCATCATTGACGGAGTAGTCGTAATCAAAGGACCATATTTCGGTAAAATCCCAGTCTTCGTAAATCTCAGAAGAATAGGGATACGTCATGTCCTCTTCACTAGATAGTATGCCGTTTTCATCTCCGTTACCCGGTGTGGTGACCGCTCCGGGAATGTAATAGGAGCGCAGAGCTTCGGATTCATCCAATTCGGAAAAAATACCATTCAAAATTTGATCCTCCATAAGATCTACCGCTGCGTAGGAGTTGGTCACAATTGAATTTTGACCAAGTCCGGCAATGCCACCCGCCATGCCTTCGGGACTGATCATACTTCCTCTGACATAGGTATTGTGAACCTCTGACCTATTTAGCTGTCCTGCAAGGCCGCCTATAAAATCCATACCCTCGATAGTTCCGTTGAAATAGGATAATTCAACGATTGTGCTGTCCAATTCTCCTGCAATACCACCCACTGAGAAATCTCCAATAACGCTTCCCGTACTCGATATTCGACTCAGTTGTACAATGTGGGCTTTTCCAAAAATACCACCTACATTAAATTCTCCGCTCACTGAATCACTGAAGTGAAGGTCGGTCAACTCGATCATCCCTTCTGTACTTTCGAAGTAGCCAAAATAACCACCGACATAATCTGTACCGCTGATGTTGCCCGTGGAGTGCATATTGTTGTAAACGCCGATGTGGATGTGTTCACCCATAATGCCTCCTACCCTAGTTTCTCCGGAAATATTTCCGGTATTCAATACATTTGAAATAAAGGTAGTATCAAATAAACCACCGGCCATTCTGATGCTTCCGACAATGCCACCCACTTCAGAAATGCCGGAAACAGCGCTGTTGTTAATGACATTGGTGATGTTTAGATCAATTTCTAACCTTCCGACAATACCACCTACCTCGATATCACCCATAACTGAACCGTTGTTAATGGCGTGACTCAATTCATTGGTGGAAAACCCGGAGGACATACCGAGTATTCCTCCGACAGCTTCTACTCCCTCAACAGTACCATTGAATTCAACACTGTCTATGGAACTATCTCTGATATCACCGACAATACCACCCACTTTAAAACCGGATTTTACCGTTGCATCTGAGGAGGCATTTACTAAACTTGATCCGGAGACCAGCCTACCCGCAACCCCTCCTGTATTTTCATTTCCCAAAATTATTCCGCTTGAAGTTACATTATAGATATCTACCTGGAATGCTGCCAAACCAATAATACCTCCCAAAATGGTAGCGACCCCTTCTTCTCCAACTTCTCCATCAAAAGAAGAGTTGGTAATGGAACTGTTTCCAGCCACTCCAACCAGCCCTCCTCCACCGCCGGCCGGAGTTTTTATGGTCATGATTGAGTGAGATCCCGAAAGTTCGGACTGGGTCATATTTCCAACTATTCCGCCTCCTGTACCAAAACATTCAAGTGTTCCCTCTGAATAACAATTGATAATTACACCCCTGGATGCAATTCCAATTACCCCCCCACATTCTACATCAGACGAAAAAAAGTCGCCTGTAAAACTACAGGAATCTACGGTAGAACTATTCACTTCACCAACAACTCCACCGGATTCACCTCCTATGAGGTTTAAGCTCGCACTTGAAGATACATTTTTCAAAAAGCTGGAGTTAACCCTTCCGACAACACCACCAACTCCTGTATCTCCGGTCAAATTTCCGGAAGTCTGTGAGTCGTATATTTCTCCATCTGTTAATATTCCTACCATTCCTCCAATCAAATCCTCTCCATCCACATTCACATTGGCCGTTGAATTTTCGATAATCAGGGAATGACCTATTCCAACCATACCTCCACACCTTTCACCAAATTGAGCCTGACCGCTTACATGAACATTTTCTATCATGGTATGGCTGCCGGACAAATTATTTCCGATGAGGGATCCACCCCAG
>SKYC01000178.1 GCA_007128085.1 Saprospiraceae bacterium
CCAATTTACCTTTGACCAGAGCAGCAATTGTATTGGTGCAGAATGGGCGATTACCCTATTAAACTGGGACAATCTTGAGCAGTATGAATACGATCGAATTTTCAAGATCGAGCCCTCACTTCCGGGACCTTGTGGAATGCACTTCACCTATGATGAGCACAAAGCAGAAGCCGGAATCAGCATAGCTGATCTGGATCCCTCAACGGACAGTCTTTCCTTTTCGATCAACGGAATTCAGGACTCCTTGTTTTTAACTCCCGCAGCAACGGATACTTTTTCCATTGCAATTTTTCACAATCCCGGGTCTTCGCTTTGCTTTGTAAGCATCGAAGTTACGGTGGAACCTCCTTGTGAGGGAAATTATATATTTGAAGCAAAAGATGAGATTGAGCTTTTCATAGCTACAGATTTCTGTACCGCAGTAACCCTTGAGGACGCTGAAATAACCGCCGATTATGAATGCTCAGATTTTACCCTTGGGTTTTTGCGCGCCGATGGTTCGCTTTCGAATTCAGTTACCATACCCTATACCCCAAATAATCCCAACAGAACTCACCACTTGACTCTGGTCATGAGGACGGATGATGGGGAGGAATACACCAGGCCGTTTGACGTAATAAAAACTGCTGATGATTTTATAGCCCCTCCCATTTTTGTTTTTTCAGACAACCCCTATCTCACAGAAGGAGAAACGACTTATCTGGGGGTAGGTGGCGATATGGAAGATGTGCTGGGCTTTCAAGGGGAAATTATATTATTGGGTGCTAAAGTGCTTGAAGTGTCCGATATTCATCCCTCACTACATCTGAATAATGGTCTTTTTTACCACAGTACCGACAGTTTTTTTAAATTTTCCTTCCTGCACTCCATGCTAAAAATCACCACTTTTGACGAAGGCCTTCCCTGGTTTGTGTTAGAACTAGAAGCTACCCGGGATGGATATTTGTCAGAATTGATCGATATTGAAAACACGAATAATTACAATGAGTTTATATTGGGGTCTGATGAATGCAATGCCACGATTGTATTTAATTTTCCCTTTATCCTTTCCCAACAATTGCTTTTCTCCAATACCAGTGATTTAAGACTGAGTGAAAGTATAGAACTATACCCCAATCCAACCACGGAAATGATCTATTTTGACATGGGGGATCAAGCCATTGATCAAATTACAATTTTCGACCTCAATGGACGGATTATCAAAAATGAAAAACATTCTGAAAATTGGGTGGATGTAAGTGGCTTGCAAGCGGGATATTATCATGTGATTCTACAAGGACCTGATAATTTATTTAGAGGGAAGTTTATAAAAAAGTAAGGGCGTTTGTTTGCAAGCCGGAATTGGTTTTTCTTTTTGGATCGTTCAAAATTTTACTAAATTTGAATCATTGTGAAAAAGAACGACATCCTCTGGAAGGGAATAATTGAAGATCTTTTTGATGACCTGCTGCGGTTTCTGTATCAAGATGCAGAGAAAATATTTGATTTTTCAAAGGGGCTTGAATTTCTGGACAAGGAACTGGAAGACCTTTTTCCTCAAAAAGACCGGGAAAATATCCGCTATGTGGATAAACTGGTGAAGGTGTATCACAGGGAAAAAGGAGAGCAATGGATGCTTTTTCACATTGAAGTGCAGGGCTACAACGACCCGGAGTTCAGGGAGCGCATGTTCACCTATTACTATCGGATTAGGGACAAATACCGAAAGAGCCTGACCGCCTGGGCGATATTCACAGACTCCAACAAGAACTTTCGCCCGGATCAGTTTGAAGACTCTTTTCTGGGTACCAGTATAAACTACCGTTTCAATACCTATAAAATACTGGATCAAGACGCAGGTGATTTGACAAAAAACACCAACCCATTTGCTTCCGTCATCCACACTGTCTTACTGGCTCTGAGAAAAGGCAAAGGCGATGAAGCAGAGTTACTCAATTTAAAACTTGATTTGGTAAGACACCTTTTAAACAAGGGGTTTAAGAAGCAAAAGATCAGGGCATTAATGAACTTTTTGAGGTTTTATGTGCGTTTAAATCCTGAAAAAAGTGCTATTTTTGAAAAGCAATTAGAAACGATCACCGGAAAAACTTATCCCATGGGAATTGAAGAATTAATCTTAGAGCAAGAGCGGAAAGCAGCTGAAAAAAAGGGGCTTTTAAAGGGCGAGAAAATTGGAGAAAAAAGAGGTGAGAAAAGAGGTGAGAAAAGAGGCGAGAAAAGAGGTGAGAAAAAAGGCGAGTTAAAAAAAGCCATTCAAATTATTCTTGCCGGCTTTGATGATGGTCTGCCAATTCCCCAAATTTCCAGAATTACCAAAATACCTGAACAGGAGGTTTTGAAAATCCTGAAAGAAGAAGGTAGGGTTTAACAATCCTATCCAATTCTTTTTTTGGCTTTAATATTGAATCATTACCGGAAAAACTTAACCCCTGGAAATTGAAAAATTTATTTTAGAGCAAAAAATAGAGGGCCCCTGAGAAAAAGGATGATTAATAAACTTCGCATCGATCTGTTTCTCCTACTCTGTCTGGCATTGGCTGTACTTATCATTGTCGGTGTATTTTCTGAAAATTCTCCTCCCGGATCATTAATAGGGCAAGAATCCACTCAAAAAATCATAACCAAATCACCATCGACTGAGATCCCTTCTGATTCCCGAATTGTGGACTCTGTGAACAGCATTTCAAAAGAAGAAGAAATTCTTACGGATTCCATCGAAAAAGAACCGCCTTTCGACAGCATTCGACCTTTCCCGGGCTCATTGCTGCCTTATCATATTGATTCCATGTGGTTTTATGTGTCTGATTCTGATTTGGGTGGGACTTTGGACAGTATTTACATGATTGTGAAAGGTAAAGAATTGGCACTACTGCCTTCAGAGGAGGATTTTGGCTTCTTTAATTATGTTAGAAAAAAAAGGCCGGATCACAATGTAGGTTTTCAGGACCTGACCCTAAATGGATATAGGGATATAAAAATCACCCACTGGGCAAGTGGGGCTACCGGAAACCATCAGTTTTCCATCTTCTTGTATTACGAGGAGGATACTACTTACCGGTACAATGCGGAGTTTTCGCGATTTACCAATATACGTGTTGATGAAGAAGGGTTTTATCATACATCAGGCAAAGGGGGATGGGGGAATTACAGAGGAAAAATAATGGTTTTGAATAAAATGAAGGACGAATCCAAATTTAAAACAATTGTCAGTTATGACCAGGATTGGTCTCCAGATCCCCCCATTTCAGACTTTTATCAAATTATGAAGTTCCATTTTGGTACTCTAAATATTTCTTACGTTGATACTTTTCCCAATCACCTTAGACCTGGTGATTTTAACGACTTCCAAAATGTTTTTCACATGAACTCCCGGGTTAAATATTATAATCCCGAAATTCATTGTACCCCGAATACTGAAGACGATCCACTCCCGGATTGCACATTTACCTTCCAGTCGCGTCTGAAGGATCACGAAATCCAGATTTTTTCTGA
>SKYC01000168.1 GCA_007128085.1 Saprospiraceae bacterium
CATCGGACTGATTCAGTGAAGGGGGGAAATACGGATGGTTGAGTTGAGTGAAAAGTAGTTAAAAAAAAATCAGATAGAGACAGAAACCAACCGCATGATATACGATCCGCTTATCCACAACAGGCGCAGTATTCGGCTAAAAGGTTATGATTACAGCCGGCCGGGATTGTATTTTATTACGATTTGCTGCAAGGATCGGGCGTGTTTGTTCGGTGATGTGATTGATGGGATAATGATTTTGAATAATCCGGGACACATGGTAAATAGAGAATGGTTGAAATTACCCAAACGGTTTAAAAATATTAAATTACATGAATACATTGTAATGCCCAACCATTTTCATGGAATTTTGGAAATCGTAGGGGCGGACCTTGTGAACGCCCCTGCAGATGAGAATATTGATAAGGGGCATCCACAAGGGGATGCCCCGACCGTTGGGGACATGGTTGGGGCATTTCAATCCATTGTAACGGTAAATTATATACGCGGGGTAAAATTATTTGGGTGGGAACCGTTTAACGGCAAATTATGGCAACGCAATTACCACGAGCACATCATCCGCAATAGGCAATCGTATTGGAGAATTTCCAATTACATCAAAAACAATCCCGCCAATTGGGAAAAAGATAAACTGCAGAATCAATAATACCAACCAGCCACGAATCCTTTGCAGCCGGATTGACGGTTCTCTTGAATTAAAATTTTCCGGATTGGAATCTAAATATGGTTGAAAATATCAACTATTGTTGTAAATTTATATGCAAGTAATTTAAGAAAAGTAAATAAAAACCTAATTTTGCTGCCGATATTCATTTAGATACAGGATGGAATACAAACTGAAGAAGACTGATAAATTCAATTACATAGAGACAGGAGGAGGGGATAAGGTCTTGATGCTGCTTCACGGCTTATTTGGTGCATTGAGTAATTTTGAGGGAATATTGAATAAATACAGTGCAGATTACAACGTAGTTGTACCCATGTTGCCCATCTACGATATGCCGTTGCGGAAGTTGGGATTAAGGGGTTTGGTAAAGCACGTGGATGCTTTTGTGGATACCATGGGCTATGAAAAGGTCAATGTACTGGGAAATTCACTCGGGGGTCATATAACGCTCTTATACGCATTAGAGCGACCCGATAAGACGCAGTCCATTGTTTTAACCGGCAGTTCGGGATTGTTCGAAAGTGCTATGGGGTCTACCTTTCCAAAAAGGGGAAATTACGATTTTATCAAACAAAAGACCGAATCCACTTTTTACGATCCAAAAGTGGCGACCAAAGAGCTGGTGGACGAAGTTTTTGAAATTGTGAATAACCGCAACAAAGCCATCAGAGTAATCGCCATTGCCAAATCAGCAGTACGCAACAATCTGGGCGATAAACTGCACATGATAAAAGCGCCCACTTGTTTGATTTGGGGTAAACAGGACAACATTACACCGCCATTTGTAGGCGAAAAATTCCACGAATTGCTGGAAAATTCAGAACTCCACTTTATAGACAAGTGCGGACACGCTCCGATGATGGAACACCCGCAATCATTCAACGAAATCCTCGATGGATTCTTAAAAAAGGTCAACTCCTAAGCCTTTTTATTTTTTGTAAAAATTATTGTTGATCATGTAGTCTTTCACCACATCCGGTACGAGGTATCTGATGGATTTTCCCTCTTTGATGCAATTCCGTATATAGGTAGAAGAAATATTGATGGAAGGGCTGTTGAAGTAGTGTATTTTGGCATTTTCTATTATCTTCTGATCAATTTCAAATCCGGGTCGGTTGTAGAGGTATATTTCGTAATCCCGCAGCAGAATTTCAAAATTTTTCCACTTTTTAATGGATTTTAAATTATCGGCGCCCATGATGAGACAAAAATGTCTTTCGGGAAACTTTTCCCGCAAATGAATAAGGGTATCTACCGTATAAGAGGGCTGAGGCAGGTAAAATTCGATGTCGCTGCTCCGGAGGTTGTCGTTGTCTTTTATGGCTATTTCCACCAGGTGTTGTCGGTCCCGCTCGGGCGCCAGACTGCTTTTCCTTTTAAGGGGATTGTGCGGTGAGATGACCAGCCAGACTTCATCCAGATCCGTTTTGGTCGCCATGAAGTTTGAAATGATCAAATGCCCGGTGTGGATGGGATTAAAAGACCCGAAAAACAATCCTGTTTTTTTATCCATAAAAAATAAAATCAATGGTTAAATACGCTATTATAGGACTCAACAATCCAACAATATAACCTGTATATACCTCTTGTATTTCATGAATTTTTAACTGGAGTCTGGAGTTACCTACCAAACCCGCAATTAAAATACACAATACAATTAAAATTGCCATACTGTTTTCATTAAATGCAATATTCCTGTCGAAAAGCAAAGACCACTCGTAAGTGATCAGCAAAACACAGGACAAAAGGGAAGCTGCCCCCAGACAGTGAATACTCAATTTAATAAAGAGGTTGACAACCATGGAGAGAAACAAGCCTATTATCGCTGCAAAAACAACGACCACCAACATTTTAGGTATGGTGGGATTGTAGAGCAGATTGGCCAGCAACCAGAGGTAAAAAATGGCGGCGGCAATAAAGGGAAACATCCTTTCTTTGGAATCTCCCAGTTCCACAGAACTGATGAGACCCAGGCTGTATAGCATCACAATGGCAATTCCCGGCAGTATCAGCGTACTCACTACAACCTGGAAGAACAACATGTGTTTTTGAGTCCCCTGAAAACTGATAAAATCAATGGGATTGATCAAAGTCATGATGTAGAGCAAATAAAAAACGATCAACAGGGGGTGAAACACTATTGACACCAGTTGATGGAACAATCTGTTGGCATTTTCCATACTTCAAAGATGAGTAAATTTTTTTTATTGGTTCATAACAAACGAATCTATTGACTACTTCGTTTACTTTTTATACCTCCTCCTATGTAGGTTTCTACATGGGTTTGAAAAAATGGAAGGGGGATGAACCGAGAAGGAACACAAATGTCGCTTCGAACCAATCAATTTGTGGAGTTTTTTTAAAAGTGAGTGTCTTGAAAAATAGATTTTCGGGTACCGAGTTACTTAAATCAAATGCGATATATAGTTACTTATAGTCTTTTCTTTATTTTCACGCTCTGTGCAATCCATGCACAGGAGGAGAAATACATTGAGTACAAGGGTCAGGTATATTCGGTTCTTGTAGAGGGCGGTGACACCTTGTTTTTGGCCAATCTCGACCAGGTGACCATCAGTAGTCCGCGAAGCTTTGACAACAGAGAGGAATATCTCATGTATTTGCGGTACAAGCGTCACGCCGCCTACGTTTACCCCTACGCCAACAAAGCGATAGATATGTTTCGACAAATTGATGAGAAAACGGATGAGATGAACAATAGAGAGCGAAGGAGGTTTATCCGGAAACTGCAGAGGCAGTTGCGCGAGGAATTTGAAGAACCCTTAAAAGGAATGACAAGGACTCAGGGGTACATACTGACGA
>SKYC01000098.1 GCA_007128085.1 Saprospiraceae bacterium
CTATACCAAACTTATCCGCATTGGCTTTCAAAAAACTCAATGCGGTGGTGGCCGACTCCTTCATTACATCACCGAGGTTACCCGTGAGGGTCAGCTTCCCCTTGCCCGAATTCAGTGAAGTTTCGATAAACAAAATATCCCCTCCAACCGCTGTCCAGGCCAAGCCTATGGCCACCCCGGGAATTCTCACCTCTTTGTACAAGTCCATTTGATATTTTTCGGGACCGAGAATCTCGGGTAGGGATTCCCTGGTTACCGAGAAACTCTTCTCTCCGTCCATGGCCACTTTTTTTGCCACGTAACGCATGATGCCGGCAATGACCCGATCGAGGGCTCTTACGCCGGACTCCCTGGTATATAAACTGATGGCTTTTTCGAGTACCGGTTTGGAAATTCTCACTCTGTATCCCTTCAACCCATGGACTTCTCTTTGCTTGGGAATGAGGTGTTTTTTAGCTATCTCAATTTTCTCCTCGGTGGAATAGCCGCTGATTTGAATGACTTCCATCCGATCTCTCAATGCCGGTTGAATGGTCGACATGGAATTGGCGGTAGCGATGAAAAGCACTTTGGACAAATCGTATTCCAACTCCAGGTAATTGTCGTGAAAAGTATCGTTTTGTTCGGGATCCAACACTTCCAGCAAGGCCGAAGACGGGTCTCCCCTAAAATCCTTTCCGATCTTGTCCACTTCGTCCAGAATAAACACCGGATTGGACGTTTTGGCTTTTTTAATAGACTGCAGGATTCGACCCGGCATTGCGCCTATATAGGTTTTCCTGTGCCCCCTGATTTCGGATTCATCGTGCAACCCTCCAAACGACATCCTGGCGAATTTTCTCTTAAGAGATCTTGCAATCGATCGTCCGAGTGAAGTCTTACCAACACCCGGAGGTCCGACCAGACAAAGTATCGGAGCTTTCATATCTCCTTTCAACTTGAGCACTGCCAGGTGCTCCATTATTCGCTCCTTCACTTTCTCCAAACCGTAGTGGTCTTTATCCAGCACCTCCTTGACCTTTTTCAGATCAAAATTGTCTTTGGTGTATTTCTCCCAGGGCAAATCCAGTAAAAACTCCACATAATTAAAGGTTACGGAGTACTCCGGCACCTGTGGGTTTACGCGCTTCAGTTTGGCGATTTCCTTATTGAAAGCATCTCTGGCGTAGTTGGGCCACTTTTTCTTCTCTGCCCGCTTCACCAGTTCCCGAATATCCAGGCCCTGTCCGGTCTGTCCCAATTCTTCCTGTATGGTTTTCAACTGTTGATTGAGAAAGTAATCCCGCTGTTGTTTTTCTATATCCGATCGGGTTTTGGACTCAATCTTGTCCTTGATCTCCAGCAACTGAAGTTCTTTATCCATGTGTTCGAGCACGGTAGATCCTTTATTCACCAATTCGTTATCGGTGAGGATTTCCTGTTTTTCAACCACTCCAATATTGAGATTAGAGGCGATGAAATTGATCAAAAATATGTTGTTTGTTATATTCTTGATCATCATAATCGACTCCGGTGGTATATTGGGTGAGAGCTCAATGATTCGCCTGGATTTATCCCTTATGGCCTTCACCAACGCATTGAACCTCACCTTGTCTTTCAAGGGTTCGTATTCGATGGGCTGCACTTCTCCCAGCAGGTATGGATCCTGGCTGACAATTTCCCCGAGGAGAAATCGCTTTCTGCCCTGCAGAATGGCTGTCGTCGACCCGTCGGGCATCTTCAACAGCTTTATGATTCTGGCCACCGTACCGATGGAATACAGATCTTTTTTATCCGGATCCTCGACCTTGGCATCCTGTTGAGCCAGTACTCCGATAAAGCGATGCTTCTGAAAGGATTCCTGAAGGGCTTTAAAGGATTTGTTTCTCCCCACATTGATGGGAATGACCACCCCGGGAAACAACACTGTGTTTTTCAAAGCGATCAATGGGGAGATTTCGGGATATTTTTCATCCTGTGACGGTTCTTCCTCATCAGTAACTGAAATAATCGGCAAAAATTCCGGCTCTTCACTCTGACCGGTTTCTAATATGATATCTTCAAACATAGGTATATCCGAATGCTTTAATTAAATAAAGGTAATAAAAGTAAGAACCCAGCTGCCGGGGTTCTGGTGGCCAAAAGGCATCTCCAATAAAGGGAATGCTGGCCGGTTTTGTTCAGCGATTGCCGGGAATTCCATCCACTGACCCACAGCCTGAGGCTCATCGCTTCTCTCTGGGGGTTTCCATGGAAAAGTCCGGATCTTCTCTTTGCGGACTTTGAATTCCCGAATTTCTTCTTTTGAGATCAACTACTGTGCCATCCCTTTCCATTGCCTTTTTTTGACAGTGAAAAAAGGCCAGCGTGGCTAAAATGGCCAAAAACGATCCAATCAACTGTCAAATCGTCATACCAAAGCGGGCTCTTCATCCGGGACTTCCCCTTTATTAGATTCCTCCAGCATAATCCGGTCAATTTCCGCCTTCAGGTTGCCAATAATGAATTCCTGTCTCTGTGGGGTATTTTTCCCCATGTAATACGCGAGTATGGATTCGAGTTCAGTCTCCTCATTAAAAATGACTTTTTCCAGTCTGATCCCGTCGCCGATAAAATCCTCAAATTCATCGGGCGAAATTTCTCCCAGCCCCTTAAATCGCGTAATTTCCGCCTTGCCTTTCAGCTTATTTATGGCCTCTTGTTTTTCGGTTTCATCGTAGCAGTAAAAGGTGTGCTTTTTGTCCCTGACTCTGAATAGAGGGGTTTCAAGGATGTACAAATGTCCTCCCCTCACCAGTTCGGGAAAAAACTGTAAAAAGAAGGTCAGTAGCAACAATCGAATATGCATACCATCCACATCGGCATCGGTAGCAATTACAATTTGATTGTACCGCAGATCCTCCAGGGAATCTTCAATGTTCAGGGCGTGCTGCAGAAGGTTGAACTCTTCATTCTGATAGACGACTTTTTTGGTGAGTCCGTGACAGTTCAGGGGTTTTCCTCGCAGAGAAAAAACGGCCTGACACTGTACGTCTCTGGCTTTGGTGAGCGAACCACTGGCCGAGTCGCCCTCTGTAATAAAAATAGTCGATTTCATCCTCATCTCCTCGTCCTTGCTGGTTTCGTTGAAGTGTATCCGGCAATCCCGCAGCTTTTTATTGTGAATATTGGCTTTTTTGGCCCGTTTATTGGCCAGTTTTTTGATGCCCGCCATTTCCTTCCGCTCTTTTTCAGACTGCTGAATTCGCTTGAGCAAAGCCTCGGCCACATCGGGATTGCGATGAAGGAAGTTATCGAACTCCGTCCTTAAAAAATCATATATAAAAGTCCGTATGGTCGGTCCGTCTTTGCCCACATCACTCGAGCCCAGTTTGGTCTTGGTCTGAGATTCAAAAACGGGTTCCTCTATACGCACACTGATGGCAGCGAAAATGGAGGATCGAATGTCCTTGGGTTCGAAGTTTTTATTGAAATGATCGCGCACCACCCTCACCAAAGCCTCCTTAA
>SKYC01000123.1 GCA_007128085.1 Saprospiraceae bacterium
CGGAAAAAACCCATTGAGGCACTTGCTGGCGTATCCCTCCTTTAAATGGGCTTTTTACCTCAGTATTATCGGGGTGCTGGCTTACTTTTTTTCAGAGGGAAAGCGCAAACTGAGCCCCATCCCCGTACAATCTCCTCCCAAAAATACCATACGGGAGTTTGTAGAGACCACCACTCGCCTGTATCTGGCCAAAAACCGCGGAGATAAATTGCGCAAAAAAATCAAAGAAAACTTTTTTCTCTACGCAGAGGAGCACTACCACCTGGATCCAAATGAAGGCGATTTTTGGAATAAGCTTCTCAGAAAGTCGAAAGCCGACCCCCGATTGCTAAAGCAGCTGGAACAGGTCTTTTCGAGAAAGGGGAATATGGGCATCGATATTTTTACACTGAATAAACTGGTTAACCGATTTTACAAAAACAAATAAACTATGGACGAAAAAGAACAGAATACCGGAGAAGAGAATCACTTTTCTCCCGGCGAAAACAAGTCTGAAGGCCTTGATGAACAAGCAAGTGTGACACCACCCCCACTGGAAGAAGACCTATCTCTGCCCGTGGACCACACAGCGTTTCAAGAGGAGGTAGAACTGATCACCGAGCTGAAAAATGAATGCGCTAAAATTATCGTCGGTCAGGAGGATATCATAGAAAAGATGTTGGTCTGCATCATTGCGGACGGACACATCTTGCTGGAAGGCGCCCCCGGAATCGCCAAAACCCTCACCGGTCGCACTTTGGCAAAAACCATTGACTCTGATTTCAGTCGCATACAGTTTACACCGGACCTCATGCCATCGGACATCATCGGCACCTCCATTTACAAGATGAAAGAAGGAACCTTCGAGTTTGTAAAGGGCCCCATTTTCAGCAATATTATTCTCATCGATGAGATCAACCGGGCTCCTGCAAAAACCCAATCGGCTCTTTTTGAAGTCATGGAAGAGAGGCAGATTTCCTTCGACAGCCACACCTATAAAATGGATTTTCCCTTTCTGGTAATCGCCACCCAAAATCCCATAGAACAAGAGGGAACCTACCGTCTGCCCGAAGCTCAATTGGATCGGTTTTTAATGAAAATACAAATGAACTACCCCGCCTTCGAGGTGGAAATGGATATACTGAAGCGCTACAAAAATCAAATTGGCAATGTAGATTTGAACCCATTGAGAAAAATCCTCAATAAGGAAAAACTGATCGGGCTCAGAAAATCCGCTTCGGAAGTAAAAGTAGAGGACCAGATGCTGCACTATATCACCGCACTGGTTCAGGAAACCAGAAACAATGCAAAAGTTTTTCTCGGTGCATCACCGAGAGCGTCGCTGGGTATACTGAAGGCTGCCAAAGCCGTAGCACTGATGGCGGGTAGGGAGTTTATCATTCCCGACGACATTCAGTACATCGCATCGGATGTTTTGAGTCACCGGATCATACTCAGCCCGGATACGGAAATTCAGGGAGAGAACGAAAAACAAGTGGTTGAGGAAATCATCAGGGAAACAGAAGTGCCGCGGTAAAGAATAAAACGCACAACAAAGGGTAGTTCGACCCACTCAATACATCGCATTTTGACCCGCTCCCCGGACTGCTTTGCGAGCTCCCTCTCCTCCCCAACTCTGTGTGGGGCGGCGATTTGAAAAGGGGCAGAAGAGAATAAGAAAAACAAACCAGTGAAAAAAAGAGAAATTACGTGATTGCTCAGAATATATTTTTCAGACCTCGGTTTTACTGGATATTGGGAACATTGGTGCTGCTGATGCTCCTCTCATTTCTATTGCCATTCCTACTGAACCCGGTACTGCTTGCAAGCCTCTTGTTTTTTCTGTGGATTCTACGGGAAGTCATTCTACTGGCCGGACACAGCAAAAAAGTAACCGCAAAAAGAAAGGTCAGCGATAAATTGTCTCTGGGAGATACTCAGAACGTAATTTACCACATCAAAAACCAGAGCAAAAAGGGGTTGACTATCGAACTTTACGATGAATTGCCCCATCAGTTCCAATACCGCAAACCCATGCGAACGACCGCAGTGGAAGCAGAGTCGACCATTGTTTTTGATCACGCACTCAAACCATTAGAAAGAGGGGAGTACTTATTCGAAGACCTGATTGCCTACATCGGTTTCAAAAACTCATTGGTCTATTACAAAAAAGTCATTCACGCCCAAAAACTCTCCAGGGTCTATCCATCGGTCATTCAATTGAAAAAATACGCCTTAGGTATTTTTTCCATCACCGCTTCCATGGCCGGAATCAGAAAAGTTCGCAGCATCGGTGACAGCGATGAATTCGAACACATTCGACCCTATCACCAGGGGGACAGCATCAAGTCCATCAACTGGAAGGCCACTTCGCGATCCACCGAATTGGTGGTCAATCAATACGAGGACAGCAAGTCACAAAGTGTATATTTTGTCATCGACAAAGGCCGGTCGATGGAAATGCCATTTCAGGGCCTCAGCCTACAGGATCACAGCATCAATTCCGCACTGGTATTGTCCAATACCGCACTCAATAAATACGACAAAGTGGGACTGATTACCTTTTCTAAGCAGGTGGATTCCTTTCTGCCTGCCAACGATCAAAGACATCAATTGGAACGCATACTGAACATTCTGTACAACCAGAAAACCGAATTTTCCGAGTCCGGCTATGAGGAATTGTACCACAGTATTAGAAAAAAGGTGAGCAGCCGAAGCATTTTCTTTCTTTTCACTAATTTCGAAACCATGTCTGACCTGGAGCGAAATCTTGAGTACTTGAAATTACTCTCCCGCAGACACTTGCTTGTGGTCGTCCTTTTTAAAAATATGGAGGTGGATCAGTTGAGTCGTGAAGAGGGTGAAAAAATAGAGCAAATTTTTATGCAAAACATCGCTTTTTCTCTGTATTTTGAAAAGCGAAAAATCGTCAATAAGCTGAAGACGTATGGAATACAGGCCATTTTAACGGCTCCCGAACACCTGACTGTCAATGCGATCAATAAATACCTGGAAATCAAGTCAAAAAGAATGAGGTAATTTAAATAAAATATTAGAATTATGTATGATATTATAGGCGATATACACGGATATTCCGATGCACTCGAAGAACTTTTGAGCAAAATGGAATATAAAAAAATAAATGGAGTTTACAGTCATCCCAAACGAAAGGCATTGTTTTTGGGAGACTATATCGATCGCGGACCGAAAATACGGGAGACGCTGAAGATAGTTTACAAGATGGTCAGACGCAACCAGGCCATTGCTCTCATGGGCAATCACGAATACAACGCCATCTGCTTTCACTCCAGGGATCCCGAAGGCGGCCACCTGCGCAGCCATTACATTAAAAATATCATGCAGCATCACGAGACGCTCAAGCAGTTTCACAACCGACAAATGGAGTACAATGAGTACATTCAGTGGTTCAAAACACTGCCATTGTTTTTTGAAAATGAATCCTTCAGAGCGGTACACGCGTGCTGGAATCAGAATAAA
>SKYC01000351.1 GCA_007128085.1 Saprospiraceae bacterium
AGATAAAGATAGGGAACTCCGGCTATCAGAAGCAATGCCGCCAGTTTGATCAATAGAATTTTTGCAGATTTCATGCGGTTAAAAATTTTCCTAACCCAAAGTGGGAACGGTGAAATTCAGAGGTGATATTTTGGCCAATTTCTTTGTATGTCATTGTCAAGGTCTGCATCATTTGTCTTTTTCTCTCAAAGTCTACTCCTTTCTCAAAACTCAAAGTAAATAAATTCGGTTGTCGGCGGTTCTCCAAGGTAGAAAATGGCGTGGAGAATCACCAGGTAAAACAACCATCTCACCGCACTTGTTTGTTTCGTTAAAAATTCATTTAATGTGTCATCCCCCATGAGTTTGTGGAAGAAGTCCATGGCTGCCAACAGCGCGAGCATGAGGAGGAAATCGTGAAATGCCACTACCTGGAAGAGTACCTCACTCAACTGCTCTGTCTTGATTTTAAAGATATTGGTGCAGAGCTGAAAGGCATCTGTTATATTGTTGGCTCTAAAGAAAATGACGGACAAGACCCCAGCATTAAAGCAAAAGGCTAGATTGATCCACCAGCGAAGAGCCGAGTCTCTTCTAATTTTGACCCAGGAGAAGAAGGCACTGATTTTTTTTGAATACGTAACTTCCAATACCACTGCAACCCCATTCAGTGCTCCCCAAATAAAAAATGTCCATTCCGCCCCGTGCCAGACTCCTATCAAGATGGCTGTAATCATTGCCGTTGCGGTGATCCAGAAGAGGGATGACCCAAGAGAAACCAGTGGAAAGTAAACATAATCCCGAAACCAATTGGTCAGGGTAATGTGCCAGCCCCGCCAGAACTTGGTAAAGGAAGTAATCCAGTAAACCCTGTTGTCAAAATTTTTTGATAACTTGATTCCAAATATTTTTGCTGTTCCAATAGCTATATCGGTATATGCAGAAAAATCACAAAACAGCTGGAATAGAAATAAAACGGAGGCCACCCATACAGTGAGTCCTTCATAGGCGCCCGGCTGGCTGTAGACCTCGTTGACAAAATGAGCCAACTTGTCTGCTATTACCAGTTTTTTAAAAAGACCCCACAAAATCAGTTGAAGTCCCGCGACAATGCGATGGTAATCAAAGTGATAGTCGAAGTGAAATTGTGGCAAAAGATCTCTGGCTCGCTCTATGGGACCCGCTACCAACTGGGGAAAGAAACTCACGTACAATAAAAAGCGACCGAGATGTGATTCAGCCTTTATTTGCCCGCGATAAACATCGATGGTATAGGACATGGACTGAAAGGTGTAAAATGAAATGCCTACAGGGAGCAATACATTGAGTATCAATGCTTCATATCCCGGATCGGACTGATGTACAACGGCAGCGTATTGACTGCTGAAAAAATTGAAGTATTTAAAAGTGAACAGAATGCTTAGGTTGGCTACTACACTACATCCCAGCCAGAAATTTTTACTGGCCTTTTGTTTTGTCCCAAAGATTTTCAGGCCGGCTATATAATCGACCAGGCTGGAACCGACAATCAACCCAATGTACCAGGGGTTCCAGTACATATAGAAAAAGTAACTCGCGACCAATAACCAGACCCATCGGTACCTGACCGGGCTTAAAAAATAGATGGTGATTACCAGTGGCAGAAAAAGGAAAAAGTCGATGGAGGTGAACAGCATATTTTTCCTTTAGCCGATTTATTGTTTTTGACCGGAAATTTTAAAAAGGTATTGAGCAATTTCGTCGATGGAGTCCAATTGCCAGAAATTTTCCGGTTTAATATTTTTTCCCAGTATTTGTGTGAGATCCTCAGCGATAACTGCCCCATCTATCGAGTCAACGGGATAAGCACTGATGGGCTTTGAAGGGTCTATCTCTAAAAGCGGAATTTTTGCCTTTTCAGAAATCTTCATAAGCAGTATCAATTGAATTTCTTTGAGACCAAGCATTGGGGAAGTGCTTGCTGATTCTCCCTGCTGATTGTCCTTTCCGGATGATCCGGCATTCCACTCTTCCATAACCTTTAATTCTCCCTTAATAAACTGTGATTTAATGATGTTCCTCTGAATTTTACCACTTGTGGTTTTCGTCATGCTGAGGGGTTTTATCAGGGTGATAAAATGCGGTGCAATTCCCAATCTTTCCACGATGGCTTGACGCACACTCAGAAAAACTTCATCAGGATTTAAGTCCCTCCAGGATGTTCTTTTCACCTCCATGACAATGGCCAATCCTTCCGTTCCCTGCACTTCGATGGAAAAAGCAGCGGCGCCGTTTACCTCAATGGCAGCATGAGATTGAGAGGCGGCCAGCTCAATATCTTCAGGATAGTAATTGCTTCCCCGAATGATGATGATGTCTTTTATGCGTCCAGTGACAAATAACTCTCCCCGACTGATAAAACCAAGGTCCCCGGTGCGAAGCCATGACTTTGCGGCCTCGCCTTTTATTTGGTTGGCGAATATCTTTTTACTTTCTTCTTCCAAATTCCAGTATCCATGTGCCACTGAGCCGGGGTAATGTACCCATATTTCACCCTCGGTCATATCGGCCAACACCTCCTCGGAATCGGGCTCGACTATGACTATTTCAGCACCGGGTACGGGAGGACCATTTCCGACCAGAAAAGAATCTACTGCTTCCCCTTTTATTTTTTCACTGTCCCAGGGAATCAATCGCCCGGGATCATCCCGTCTGATAACACTTGCGGTTTTTCCGGTCACGGGATTGGTGACAATTAAGGTAGCTTCTGCAAGGCCGTAAGAGGGTTTGAATATCGTATTTTTCAGGCCGGTATTTTCGAGTTTTTTGTAAAATTTGCGAATGGTGGCCAATTGTACACGCTCGGATCCGCAGGTGATAGATTCAAGACAGCTTAGGTCCAATCCCTTTAGTTGATCCGGTTCTGTTTTCTCACAGGTGTAATCGAAAGAAAAATTAGGTCCCAGTGTATATTGTGCCCGGTACTTGTCAATCGCCTTAAACCATCTGATGGGTTTTTGGACAAAATGTGCGGGGTTCATATAATAACAGCATACATTTCCAAGTGCGAGGTAAGTCATCATACTGATCAGGCCCATATCGTGGAATATAGGTATCCAGCTTACTGACCTGCGAAGTTGAGGAGCCGGAGCCCTTTTACAGGCCTCTACATTGGTTAAGGCATTTCTGTGACTGATTGTAATTCCCTTGGGGCTTCCCGTAGATCCAGAGGTGTACTGAAGGTAGGCAATGTCATCCGGATTCGGCCGATGAGGCTTCCACTCAATGGAAGATTCCATGATGTCCTCAAAAACGAGAAATTGATTTTTTGAAAAAAGGGATGATTTTTTCTGAAAGAATTGGAAAACGGATTGGTCCGCGAGTATATAATCGGCACTACAGTCATTGATGATGGTGTCCAGGCGCTCCATATTTCGATTTTTGCTCGGAGGGTGGGAAGGTACCGCAATGACCCCGGCATACAAACATCCAAAAAGTGCTGAA
>SKYC01000066.1 GCA_007128085.1 Saprospiraceae bacterium
AAACTGGGCGACCTGCGAAAAATGGCAAAAGAAGTCAAAATAGATCACGCCCTGGCTATGGAACTCTGGGCAACCGGAGAGTTCTTACCCAGACAGCTGGCCATTTTAATTTTGGACAAAAAAGTGATTTCACAAGATCTGATGGATCAGTTGGATAAGGACATGCAGACTCACCCATTGAACGAGCGAACTCAATTGATGGATTGGCTAATGGCCAATCAACTCACCAAATCCAAGAAGACCACTGAACTGATCCAATCCTGGGAAAAGAGTCCATCTGCTCTTCAAAGACGAATTTTCTGGTATTACCAGGGGCGATTGAGATGGGTAGGACAAACCCCTCCCGATAATACCGAAGACCTACTTACTTCGATAGAAGAAAGTATGGCGACAGAACAACCGGAAGTTCAATGGGCCATGAATTTCACCGCAGGCTGGATTGGTGTATATGAACAAAAATATCGAGCTCGCTGCATTGCACTTGGGGAGCAAACAGGTCTTTACAAAGATGAAAGGGTATCCAAAGGGTGTACTCCCAATTATTTACCGGAATTCATTGCGATTGAAGCTGAAAAACGAAACCAATAGTTTAGTTTAAGTCCAATTTTGTTTAAGGAAATGCGGACTCCCGCCATCCCCCCCCGACAAAACAGAATTATTCACCTCAATTTTAGGTACTTCCCGGTTATTTACTTACATTTACTCAAGTTCAGAAACCAACCGCAATAAGGGGGCTCTCCTATTTTTGATCGAGTAATGTAGAGGTCGTTCAAACAGCTGACACCAACAGTACGCCATTTGAATCAATGGTTCCCGGTTTTTTTTATACGGCGACTTTTTTTAACTTAGGCACCCTATACGCAAAATCACCCATCGGAATAAGTTAATCTAAATGGAGAAGGAATGAACCACGATCATCACCACAACGAGTCTGAGCAAAAAAAATCAAATGGGGTACACGAGCACCATGGGGATCACGATTCTCATGGCGAAGGCGGTCATGACAAACACGCCGGCCACCATATTGCCGATTTTTGGAATCGATTTATCATCTGCTCCATCATTACCATTCCCGTTCTTGCTCTGTCACCAATGATACAGGATTGGATGGGCTTTGAATGGGTATTCCCGGGGGATAAGTATATATTGGCTGTCCTTTCAACTTTCATCTTCGTCTATGGCGGCCATCCTTTCCTGAAAGGACTTTATGATGAAGTAAAAGACAGGGCCATAGGTATGATGACCCTGATTGGCATAGCCATTACCGTGGCCTGGTCTTACAGTGTAGCCATTACTTTTGGTCTGGAGGGTATGGACTTTTATTGGGAAATGGCCACTCTGATTGATATTATGCTTATCGGTCATTATTTTGAAATGAAGTCCGTTATGGGCGCCTCGCGATCCCTCGAATTACTGGTAAAAATGATGCCCTCTTCCGCTCACCTGATTCGAGATGGCTCCACTGAAGAGGTTCAGCTTGATCAATTGAAAAAAGGTGATTTGATCCTGGTCAAGCCGGGTGAAAAAGTCCCGGTGGATGGGGTCGTAACCAAAGGTGAAAGCTATGTGGATGAAAGCATGCTCACCGGGGAAAGTAAACCGGTTAAAAAAGACTCCGATAGCAAGGTGATTGGCGGTGCCGTTAATGGCAATGGTTCACTGACGGTTAAAGTGGAAAGCACAGGAAAAGACAGTTACCTAAGCAAAGTAGTGAAGTTGGTGGAAGATGCTCAAAAGGTAAAGTCAAAAACACAAAATTTTGCCGACCGCGCTGCGAGGATATTGACTTTCGTCGCCCTCGGAGGCGGTACAATCACACTTACCGTTTGGCTTCTGGCGGGATTCTCTTTTGTATTTGCATTGGAAAGAATGGTCACCGTCATGGTCATCTCCTGTCCTCACGCTTTGGGCTTGGCTGTTCCCCTGGTTGTGGCCATTTCTACTTCCATGGCTGCTCAGAAAGGGTTGCTCATTCGAAATCGAACGGCCTTCGAAAATGCCCGATTAATAACCACCATCATTTTTGACAAAACGGGTACGCTCACGAAAGGATCCCATGAACTTCAGGAAACGATCGTCTTATCAGATCAGTATGAAGAAGATGAATTGCTCCGGTTGGCTTCCGGCCTTGAACAACATTCTGAGCATTACATAGCTGCGGGTTTAATAAGAAAGGTTGGGGAATTAAATATCTCGATTCCCGATTCTGAAAATTTCAAGTATTTGCCCGGACAAGGCCTGGAGGGTACGGTTGAAAACAAAAGCATTAAGGTGGTCGGGCCCAATTATCTAAAAGAGCACAACATCCGTGTATCTGAAGCAAAGGAGGACTTCACCGGAACGATTGTCTACATCATCATCGATGACGATGTTTCCGGTTATTTTATGTTTTCCGATCAGATAAGAGAAGAATCTTTTGATGCCATCAAAGTTCTTAAAGATGCAGGAATCAAAAATCTGCTTTTGACGGGCGACAATGAAAAGGTTGCAGAAAAGGTGAGCGATGAATTGAATATGGACGGTTTTCTGGCCAATGTATTGCCTCATGATAAACTGGAAAAAGTTAAAGAACTCCAGGAGGCAGGCGAATTTGTGGCCATGACGGGGGATGGTGTCAATGATGCTCCCGCATTGGCACAAGCAAATGTCGGTATTGCCGTTGGTTCAGGTACCGATGTGGCAGCGGAGACGGCCGATATTATTTTGGTCAATTCCAATCCACGCGATATAGCAGATCTGATCATGTTCGGAAGGGCCACTTACAATAAAATGCTGCAAAATCTATGGTGGGCAGCGGGGTACAATATTCTGGCCATCCCTTTGGCGGCGGGAGTTTTTTACAATTGGAATATTCTATTAAACCCTGCGATGGGAGCCGTATTGATGAGTTTAAGTACCATTGTGGTAGCTGTAAACGCAAAATTACTTAGAGCCTAAGATCCATCCTGCTTCCATGTGAAAAAGTAAAGCGCAAAAAATACCCTATCTTCAGTCTTGAAGACCTGTAAAAGAAAATAAAATGGACGTCCAATTAAATTCGATCATCACCTGCCCCAATTGCAGAGGCACGAAAGAAGAAACCATGCCGACCGGGGCTTGTCAATATTTTTACGAGTGTATACATTGCAAAACGATTTTAAAACCAAAACAAGGGGATTGTTGTGTGTATTGCAGTTTTGGAACGGTGAAATGTCCGCCCCTTCAACGGGAGGAAAACTGCTGTTAGCGAACAGTTTTTATAAATTCCGACAACAGCAAACATCCACAGTCTTGCTGTAATCAGCGGATCAAATGGTGTAGAGAAATGGTAAATAGCCTAATATGAAACGAGCATGAACTTTTTTAATCAAAAAATTCACAAAGGTGAATGATTAAAATAAGTTGCATGCGAGTTCCTGAATGTATTCAAATTTTTTGCATTTTTTATGCAGGCAAAAAATTTTAAACAGATGAAAAGTGA